>JASHQW010000211.1 GCA_030038875.1 Gammaproteobacteria bacterium
CCTTGACCGCCACCGGGACACCCGCCAGAGGAAGCGATTCACCACGAGCGACTCGCTGGTCAATCTCGCGGGCCTGTGCGTACAGGTCTTGCTCTGGGACTCGGCTGATCCAGGCCTCCGGCTGAATCGCCTCGTACGCGGCCAGGCGCACCACGGTCTCGCGCGCGATCGCTTCGGCGGTTCGGGCGCCGGCATGCACATCGCCCACAATGGTTCTGATAGTGGCGCCACGCATCGTTCTCACCTTCCCGAGAGCTCATTGCGGGCGGCCCATGCGTCGCGCTCCGAATTGAAGGCCTGCTGACGGGCGGCCTGAAAGGCCTCAATGCTCGAGCGCTCCTCCCTCAGGAAGCGCTGGTATTCCGAGAAGCAGAACGACTCGGTCTCGATCCGCAAACGCCGCCGACCCAAGGGGAACTCCTCCCGCCAATCGACGAGCTCGGCGTGAGTCACCGGGAAGAAACGGATCTGATCGAAAAAGCGCAGCAGCCAGGGCTGGTCCTCGCGAAAGTCTCCCGTGCCCCCTTGGGAATTCCAAACCTGCACCGTGCGGCCGAACAGCTGGTAGCCCCCCGGTCCTTCCATGCCATAGATGCACAGGTAGGCCCCTCCGATACCGACTACATTCGGCGGCGTCCAGGTGCGCGCCGGGTTGTATTTGGTGGTGACGAGCCGATGACGAGGATCGAGGGGCACAGCCACCGGCGCGCCGAGATAAACATCGCCGAGCCCCAAGACCAGATAGCGTGCCTCGAACACAATGCGGCGCACCTCCTCCACGGAGGCAAGTCCATTGATGCGACGAATGAACTCGATATTGTCCGGACACCAGGGTGCATCCGCACGCACGGATGCCATGTAGCGCGCGATCGTTTCGCCGACGGCCGGGTCGGCAAAGGAAAGTGGCAGCCAGACGACCCGCGATGGGATCTCGAAATGCTCGAGCTCGCCGATTCGATCTTCCGCGTCCTGAAGCGTGCGCAGCAGCTGCCGCAGCGGCAGCACACGCGGATCGACGTGCACCTGGAGCGAGCGAACGCCGGGCGTTACATCGATAATCCCCGGCAGATCGAGGCGCTCGACCTCGAGCATCAACGCGTGCACGCGCAGACGCAGTGCCAGATCCAGCACCATCTCGCCGTATTCGATGAGAATGTTCGCATCACCCTGCCGCCGGTAGACCGTCTTCGGCTGTTTCCCCTTCGCCTGCAGCGCCTCGAGGATCGCCCCGCCGTCGCGACGCAGACGGATTCGGCGTGCCTCCCTCGGTACACCGCCCCGTGCAACGAACGCATCCTGCGCCTGCTCGGCGTGAGCCGCCGCCAGCTCGTCCACACACTCCAACCGAACGGCGTCGCCTGGTGCCAACTGCCCGAGCTTCCAAAGGTCCGCGGCAATCACCACGAATGGACAGACGAAGCCGCCCAAAGACGGTCCATCGGGACCCAAAATGATCGGCATGTCACCCGTGAAGTCGATCGCGCCGACCACGTAGGGCGTATCGTGGATATTCGAGGGATGGAGTCCGGCATCGCCGCCATCGCGACGTGCCCATCGGGGCTTCGGTCCCATCAGGCGCACCCCGGTACGGTTCGAGTGGTGATGGACCGTCCAGGTGGCCGTCAGGATCTCTTCGATATCCTCGGCCGTGAAGAAGTCCGGCGCGCCGTGCGGACCGTACAGCACCCGCACTCGCCATTCGTGCGTGAGTGCGGGGTGGCAGGCGACCGGCAGCGTGCACGCATCACGCCGGCCAGGCCGTGCGCGGGCCAGATGTAAGAGATCACCCGTTGCGAGCGTGCGCCCAGAAAGTCCACCAAAACGACCGAGGGTGAAGGTCGAACGACTGCCGAGGTAGGGTGGCACCTCGACCCCGCCCGCGAACAGGATGTAAGCCCGGACCCCTGGGCCCCGCACCCGCTCGAGTTTGAGCGTCTGTCCTCGCACAATCTGCGTCGGGAGGTATGGCGCGAGGGGGCGTCCATCGATTAGCGCCCCGCAATCGGCACCCGCGAGGCAAACTTCACTGGCGTGGTCAAATTGCAGCGTCGGCCCAAGCAGCGTCACTTCAAGACCTGCGGCGCCTTCCTGGTTGTCGAGCAGCCGATTGCCGAGGCGAAACGCGAGGCTGTCCATGGGACCTGAGGGCGGCACGCCGACATGCCAGTAGCCCCGCCGCCCGGGATAGTCCTGCACGGTGGTCGCGAGGCCTCCCGTGAGCACCTCTACCGCTCCACCGGTCTCAGTCAGGATCTTCTCAAGCACGCCATGGTTCCGAGCGGCTGCTCGCTCGAGAGGCATTGCGTGCGGCGGGCATTGCATGCGCCGTCCCCACGCACCTCAGCGGCCCTGAGGCGCAGCCGCCGCGATCACGACGCGCACCGGCGTGGGGTTGAAGCCGTTACAGGGATTGTTGATCTGCGGGCAGTTCGAAATCACCGCGATGACATCCATGAGCATCTTGAGGTCGACATAAAGGCCGGGCGCCGAGATGCCATCGACGATGCCGAGTGCGCCGTCGGCCTCCACCGGGACGTTCATGAACCAGTTGATATTCGAGACGATGTCGCGCTTACCGCGGCCGTAGCGGGCGTTGGAGATCAGGAAGTTCTCGACGCAGGCGTGCTGGGACTTGGTGTGGTGGCCGTAGCGGAGCGTGTTGCTTTCACAGCTGCAAGCCCCGCCGATCGTGTCGTGATAAGCCACCGTCGTGGCGGAGATTTGCGCCATCGGCCGTCCCTCGTTCGACATCAGTACTGAGCCAGTGCGAAGAAAAATGTTGCCCTGGGCCGCAATGGTGTCTTGGGCGCTGTAGCGCTCACTGTCGTCGTCTGCAGCGTAGAGCAGAAAGTCCACGGCCTGGTTGCCCTCTAGATCGAGGATCCGCAGCGTCTCGCCGGTGGACACCTTATGGTCCCAGGGCGCGCGGGCGGGAACGATCTCATCGAGGAGGATCTGCGCGGGTAGGCCCGCGAGGGCGGAATCATTCATGGCGCGGGCGCTCGATGTGATGGACGATAGTGCAAGTTGCGCGCCGTACTTTCATCGCCGGAAGTATTCCTCGACGTTGAGGAAAGCGCGCAGGGATTCCGGGGTCGCGTTGCGAATTGGGTCATCGAGCGGCGTGAGCGGGCCGCGCCACGCGGACATGCGCACCGGCGTCGCCGCATAGCTCTCCCGCCGGTCGAGGACGTGCGGGCAGTTGGCGAGCACGACGATCACGTTCATTTCGGCGCGCAGCAGGATCGAACGACCCGGCGCCGCAGGCTGCGCTCTCACCACAAGAGCGCCATCCTCGGCCACGCTCACCCCTTTGAACCAATTGACACACGGGTGCACGTCTCTGCGACCCAAGCCGAACTTGGCCGCCCCCAGCAGTAAGCGATCACGGGCATTCGGTTGCGGAGTGAAGTTCGCGCCCGCCCCGGGCGTGCGCCGGTTCGACGGCCCGCAAAACGTGTCGTGAGTCTCTGCATCGTCGGCGAGCAGGCTCATGAGCACGCGGCCCATGTCGGAGAGCAGCAGCCGCCCGGCCTTGAGATAGGCGTTCCATTGCACCTTGACGGTATCGGCAATATTCAAACGCTCCACGGGCCGCTCGGCGTTGAAGACAAGCATCGAGACGCAGGCATCGCCCTCGAGGTCCATCAAGCGCAGTCGCGCGCCGCGCCGGAGCTCCCGGGCCGCATAGCCGCCTGCACCGATCGTCTCCTCCCACAGCATCGACTCAGGGGCAACGCCCTCGGGAAGTTCCGCTGCGCTGCTGGCGGGTACAGTGGGCATCGCCGCCACGCGAGTACCCGCCATGGCTCGGGCATGGGCGCGCGCGCCTTCAGCGCTCGAGGTTGCGGATACGCTCATTGCTCACTCCGTGAGGTCAGCTGCGGCGCGACCGTCCGCCTGGGGCTGTGGGAATGCAGCGGCGGCAAGAGGGCCGTTGTGGTGACGAGCTCGATCTGCTGCACCCCGCGGACGCGGCGCAGCTCATCACAGAGCGCCCGCAGCCGTCTGGCCGGTCCCTGCACGAGCAGGACCTCGAGAGACTGATCGTCCTCGAGCAGCACGTGCTGCGAGGAGATGACTTCCTTGATGTAAGCCGACTCGGCCTGCGCGAGTGCATGGCGAACCCGCGGGGTCTCTGCCCGATAGATGAGTGTCAGTGTCCCTGCCAGCACGACATTGCCGCGCGCCTCCCCGTGCTGAGCCAGGGCGCGCCGAATGAGCTCCGCGATCATCTGCGAGCGGCTCGGGAGGCTGCGCTCCTTCACCATGGCATCGAGACGCGCGAGAAGCTCGCCCGGCAGGCTCATGGAGAGGCGTGCCAATTCCGTTGCGAGTGCCGCACTCATCGGGCGCGGCAGCGAGTGGGTCGATTCTCGGTAAATATTACTATTTTCACGATTGATAATACTGACACGAACGCTGCAACTGTCAAGGCGCGGCGGCGGATCGCCTGGCCACCCCCTCAGTCGAAGCGCAGCTTGAGCGTGACTCCGACGGTCCGGGGGCGGACGGTGTAGCCCTCGTAAACCGTGTTGATCTCTGGCTGCTGGATGATCTTGCGGTCGTTGTTGAGATTCTTGGCGTAGGCCGAGAGCTCGAACCGCCGACCAGCCACACCCATGCCGGCATTGAGCACTCCGTAGCCGGGGTTGTGGTAGTTGGGGTTGGCGTTATAGGTGCCGGTGAAATCGTTGTAGCTCTCGGCAGCGTAGCTGCCATAGGACTCACCCGTGTAGCTGTAGTCCGCTCGGACGGTGAGAAAGAGGCTGTTCGGTAGCCCAATACGGTAGACGGCGTTCGCATCGTAGGTGTACTGCGGCACGTCGATCAGCCAGGCGCCGGGCGTCGCGAGCTTCGAATTGACGGTGCTCGAGATGTAGGCATGCTCTACGGCACCCGAGAGCCCGAGCGTGAGCGGTGCGACGGGACGGTAGCTCACCTCGAGCTCGCCGCCGTAGATCTTGGCGTCGCCGACGTTGTCCGTGAAGTAATAGCCGCAAGTCGGCAGATAGATCTGCTGCTGGATGTTGTTCCAGTTGGTCGCATATGCCGCGGCGTCAATCGAGAGACGATTGTCTGCCAGCCGGCTCTTGCTGCCGAGCTCGTAGGTCCAAAGTGAATCGGAGTTGAATTTTGTGGGCTGCTCGGTGATACCAAAATAACTGTAGTCGGGATTACAGACGCTGTTCGGACCCCAGGTAATGGGACCGGTAGGACCCCCGAGCCGGAACCCTTTGGCCGCCGAGATATAGACATCGGATTCGGCAGACACGTCATAACTGAGCGACGCCTTGGGAGTGAAGGCGGTGAACTTGCCGTTCTGATAGTAGGGGCTGATGTTACCGATCTGATAAAAGCCGATTTCCTCCGAATAGTAGCTCTCGCGCGAGTCCGCATAGCGACCGCCGAGTGAGGCATGCAGCAGCCCTGGCACGAGCTCATAGTCGAGCTGCCCGAAGGCGGCGTATTGGGTTTCGTTGTAAAAGCGGTTGTCGGACTCGTCTATCTCATCGGGAAAAAGTTGCGTCACTGTCGGCGCGCCATAGAGTGACCACAGATAGGTCTGCTCCATCGGCACCCCGAAGATCTTCTCGAACGCCTCGTTGATCCCTGGGATTTGCTGGAAGTTCGTGTTGTGAATCCACGAATTCTGGAAGTAGATTCCTGCCACCCATCTAAGGCGACGAGCTGCCTCTGCCGGCGAAGACAGCCGTAGCTCCTGGGAGGCCTGCGCGTAATGGCTGCGAAACTCCACGGCCGAGGGCAGATTGGCGAGCACCGAGTCGACGAGCGGCTGCTGCGCCGAGTCGCACAAGGGCGAGCCGTTGGGGTAGGTAATGATCCCCGGACCCGGTGCCGGACAGGGTACGTCGACGAACCCTAAGGCGAACGCCGTGCTGTTGTAATAGGTTCCATCCTCCTGACGGTTGAACTGGCGCAAGAAAAGACCCGTGACCGAGGTCAGGTCGGCGAAGCCGAGTCTCGCATTGACCGTGAGGCTCGGCAGAACGAGCGTGTCGAGGCCGGGCTCGGGCACCTCCTTGTCCTGGATCCACAGCCCGGGGATGGGCGGTCCCTGCGGATCGACTGATGAGAGCTCCCCCGGCGGATAGAAGGCGTCATTGTCGCCGTAGCGGAACCGTTGATAGAAAAAGCTCGGAGAGATCGTCAGGGCGTCCGACACGTTGATCTGGCCATTGAGCCGCGCGACGAACACGTCATCGTCGTTCACGCCCTTTTGCACCAGCTGGAAATACGGAGTGACCTGCGTGAGCGTCTCCGGGCTGCTTTCGGCGGGATTGGTATAGTGATCGATGAAACCGCTGTCGCTCGTGAAACCGATGCTGCCGCGGACGGCGAACACGCCGGCAATGATCGGCGCGTTGAATACCGCGCCCTCGAAGTAGTTGAGGCCGCCGTGCTCGGTTTCCGAATAATCGCTCGTGAGGCTCCCGCTCCAGTGCCAAAGCTCTGGCTGCGGGGTGATATAGCGGATCGTGCCCCCCTCGGAGCTGTCACCGTAGAGCGTGCCCTGCGGGCCCCGCAGGACTTCCAGGCGCTCGAGATCGAACAGCCGAGGCTGGGCGGCGCCGTCGGGAAAGAGCTGCTTGGTCGTGATCGATACGTCGTCGATATAGAGGCCCACCGTGGCTGAGCCGGCCGTCGAGCTCACGCCGCGAATCTCGATGTTGGTGAGGCCCTCACTCGCACCCACCGAGTTGAAATTTAACCCAGGGACGGCCCGAACGATGTCATCGAAGCTGACGACGTGTCTGTCCTGAAGCTCCTCTCCGCTCACCGCGGAAATGCTGATCGGAACGCTCCTGATGTCCTCAGTGCGCTTCTCAGCCGAAACGACCACCTCCTGCAGTCCCCCGCCTGCATCCGCCGCGCTGGCCTCGGGGGCGTATGCGTCATCGGCGGCGGCAATAGTCGGCCTCGGTGAATTATTGGCCGAGACATCGACAGCAAGAGCGACGGCGATCTTGGAGCTTGCAAGCACAACGCCGAGCGCCAGCAGCCACGAGTTGCGAGTACCCATCGTATGCCAACCCTCCATCTCTTAAGCGGTGCCTCTCGCACAACTGTCTGGAGACTGAAGGTTGCCCCGGCGGTCTCATCTCTCGGGAGACCTGCCATGCGTGCACTCAGCCTCCCACGCATGAATCTCCCGGGCTTTTATCCCGCCGTGTATCCCGCCGGGCGCACCCTGCGGGACTGCCTCTCTCGGACCAGACGCCCGCCGTAAGGCAGGCCGGAACCCTAGACGCACATTTCGTGCGACATCACTGCAAGCGGCGTGCCGAATACCTCGACCCGCGCCTGCGAGTTGTGATTCCGCAAGCGAAACAGGCGGCTGCGAGACACAGCGCCTAAGTAAGGTTATCGAGCGATGCCCCTCACGTGCCCCAACACCGCGCAAGCCTGGGGCTCGACGCCCCAATGTGGGGCCCTGGCTTTCGCGCGGACGTTGCGCACACCGAGCTCAGGGCACTCTGACCTCGGAGTGGAGTTGATCCGGTTTCGCAGACAGGTCGCCGTCTCAGTCTCGGCCCTGCCGCGGAGCTAGTCCGGCGCTAGCTCTGCAGCGCCGGGCTGCGGGCGCTTGTGGATGAGGTGACGGTGAAAACGTTGTCCTCTCACAGATGGTAGACGATGCGCCAGGAGTAGGCGGAGATCTCGCCCAGCCGTGGATCGTTGAGCTCGATGCGCTTACCGTGGGAGAGCGTTGGGACGTCTAGCGCCTATCCAATTGACTTTAAATGGAAAGGGAGGGACTCGAACCCTCGACCCCGGCATTATGAGAGCGAGTTAGATGTTATGTGTTAGGTTCTGAATCAACAACTTGCCAAGGGACGCCCGTTGCAATTTGGCGCGACCAAGCAGGACTGAGCGCAAAAACTTCCGCAGGCGTCCGGGCATCGCAGCGTACCTACTGTGCTCTACTTACTTAGGTTTCTCGCCGCCGTGCGCGAAGCTCTAGGACAACAACGAGAGTCGACTTGCATCCACGCAGCGTGCGTACTGCCCAGGGTAACGGGCAGGGTAACGGGCAGGGATAGCGGCGCACTGAAGATTCTCCAACACTCTTAGGGACTTACAAGCAAGCTCGATTTCCAGGCCGGAGTCGAATCGCCGGTAAAAGCAAGCTCGCCCGCTTGCATTGACCCCTCTAAACTCACTTAGTACGCTACACAAACAAATAGCCATGCGAGGGGCGGCCGGGCGGCGCCCCGCGGGCGAGGCCGGAGGACAATGAGATGGCCAGTGTGCAACCGATCGTCGAGGACACGAAATCCTTCGTTCAGCGCGAGTACTCGCCCGCCGCAAAACGGGCCCTGGGGCGCAAGCCCGCGCTCTTTATAAACAATGAGTGGGTCTCCTCCAGCCGGGGCGCGACGCTCATCGTGGAGGACCCGTCCACAGGCAGGGAGGTTGGCCGCATCGTCGACGCCTCCGACGCCGATGTGGACCGCGCCGTCGCGGCGGCCCGCGCTGCCTTCGACGATGGACGCTGGTCGAACCTGCCGCCCAAGGAGCGCGAGCGCATCATCAACAAGCTTGCGGACCTGATCGAGTCACACCTTGCCGAGTTCGCCGAGCTCGAAGCCATCGACAACGGCAAGCCGGTCGGCTTCGCGACGGCGATCGATATCCCCGGGGCGGTCGATCACCTGCGTTACATGGCGGGCTGGGCTTCCAAGCTCGGTGGTGAGGTTCTGGAGCCCTTGGCACTGCCGCGCGGCACGGTCTTCAGCTACGTCTCGCGTGAGCCCGTCGGCGTAGCGGCACAGATCATTCCCTGGAACTTCCCGCTCTTGATGGCGACGCTCAAGATCTCGCCGGCGCTTGCCGCCGGGTGCACCCTGGTCCTCAAGCCGGCCGAGCAGACCTCGCTGACAGCGCTGCGCCTCGCGGACTTCGTGGCCGAGGCCGGATTTCCCGCGGGCGTCATCAACGTGATTACCGGCAACGGGCACACGGCGGGCGACCGGCTGGTGAAGCACCCGGATGTCAACAAGGTGGCGTTCACCGGCTCTACCGAGGTCGGCAAGATCATCAACCGCAACGCGACCGACACGCTGAAGCGCGTCACCCTGGAGCTCGGCGGCAAGTCGCCGGTCGTGGTGATGCCCGATGTCAATGTCGAGGAGGTCGCGCCCGCGGCCGCCGGGAGCATTTTCTTCAATTCCGGCCAGATCTGCGTCGCCGGCTCTCGGCTGTTCGCGCATCGCTCGATTTTCGATCGCATGCTCGAAGGCGTGACGGCGGCCACCGCGTTCTGGAAGCCACGTCCATCGCTCGATCCGCAGGCGCACATGGGACCGCTGGTCTCGAGGGAACAGATGGACCGCGTCATGGGGTTCATCGAGTCGGGCAAGCGCGAGGGCGCCTCGGTCGTCGTGGGCGGCGACGCTCCGGCAGCCAACGGGTACTACGTGAACCCGACGGTTCTCGTCAACGTGAAGGCGTCGATGAGCGCGGTGCGCGAGGAGATTTTCGGCCCCGTCCTGGTGGCGCAGCGCTTCGACACTCTCGATGAAGTCGCGAAGGCCGCGAATGACACCTCCTACGGTCTCGCCGCCAGCATCTGGACGAGGGATGTGTCGTCGATGCTGCGGCTCGCCGCCAGGATTAAGGCGGGCACCGTATGGGGCAACTGCCATGCGGTCATCGACCCGGCGTTGCCCTTTGGCGGATTCAAACAGTCGGGCATCGGCCGTGAGCAGGGTCGCGAAGGTATCGAGGCCTACACGGAAATCAAGACGGTCATCATCCAGCTCTGAGACCGCACAAGGGGGGCGAGCCTTGCGGCTCGCCCCCGTCTCGTCTGCCTGCGCGTCATCCCTGCGCGCAATCCCGATCAGTTGAAGGTCTTCTTCAGCGTCAGCGCCCACGCGAGCGGCGGCGCCGGCGAGCCGAGGATGGTTCCCGCACCGGCCCCGGTCAGATCAAACTTCGAGGTGAAGTAGTAGCGATTGAAGAGGTTCGTGACCTCGAAGGTCGCCTGAAGATTCTTCTTGGCGTTCGCCCAGGTCAGGTGCACGTTGCACACCGTGAAGCCCCCCACCTCCCCGTAGAGTGCGGACGGCGAGCCCGGGGTGGCCGCCGAATTGCTGCCGTTCTGCGGGCCCTGGTAGACGGCGTCGAAACGCGGCGTCAGGGTGCCGCCCCCGCTCAGCGGGATCTCGTACTGGATGCCGGCGTGCCCGACCTGCTTGATGAATCCGATCGGGGTGCCGGAGAGCAGACTGATCACCGAGGAGGAGCTCGAACACGGACCGTTCGCAAGTCCCACCACCTCGGGGTTCACGCATTTCCAGGTCCAGTGCAGATCCGATCCCGACAGATCGAACTGCAGTCCGGTCACGGGCACCGCCGTGAGCTCGACCTCGATGCCATCGACGTCCGCATTACCGGCGTTTTGCGGCAGCGCGCACGGCCCGGGGCCGCCGTACTGCGGACAGCTGAGCAGCACCAGCTGCGCGTCCTTGAAGTCGTTGTAGAAGATGGCGGTGTTGAAACGCACCCGCCGGTCGGCCAGATCGGTCTTCAGGCCGAGCTCGTACGTAGTGACGTACTCCGGGCCAAACGGGATCGCCTGCGCGGCGTTGAACGGCCGCGGGCTATCGCCGCCCGCCTTGTAGCCGGTTCCCGCGGAAACGTAGGCCATCACCTCCGGATTGAAGCGGTAGTCGGCGCTCAGGTGCCAGTCGGTGCGGCTGCCCTGGAAGACGGGCTTGCGGCCGGTGAGCGCCTCGACGATGGCGCTGCATGCGCCGAGGCTCGCGATGCACTTGTAGTTTGGACCGTCATAGCCGGCGCCGTAGACCGCGCCCACCGGATCGAGGAACGGGTTGATCGTGGTGCCGTCGAAGTTGAAGCGATAGTAGGTATATTGGCTATAGTCCTTCGAGTAGCGCAGTCCTCCCGTCAAGGCGAGCGCGTCGGTAGCGTTCCAGACCAGCGTCCCGAAGACGGCCTTTGAGGTGTCGACCACCGGGTCGTTCTGGATGAACTGCAGCGGCTCGATCGGGCAGGTGGCCACCGGCAGACCGCCAAAAACAGTCTGGCAAACGGCCGCGGGCACGCCGAGGGAAACATAGCGGATGTCCTGCGCCGAGTAGTACTGCGTCGTCGCGTCAGAGTAGAACGCGCCGATCGTGCCGTGGACGCTCTTGCTGAAGTCCACGTTGAGCCGCAGCTCCTCGCTCCAGAACCAGCTGCTGATCTCGTCGGTGCCGAACTGCGTCTGCGCCGGGGAGTCGTCGCCATCGGCGCTGAAGGAGTTGGTGAAGTTGTGGTAGCCGGTGATCGAGACCAGCTTCACCGCGTCGCTGATGCTGACGTTGACGTTGAGTGAGAAGTCATAGGCGTCGGTGATGTTTTGCTGCTGGCCGGTGAGGGCCGAGAGCGGGAATCCCTGCAGCGGCGGCACGAGGCCCGCGACGAATGAGCCGGCAGAGTCGCCGAGCGTCGCGTAATTGCACCATTTGCCGCAGACGAACGCCGAGGTGAGCGGCACGCCGCCGGGCGCTGCCACATTGGGATTGGGGTTGTTGCCGTACAGCAGCACCTCCGCGCCGTTGTTGGTCGCGTTATGGACGACGTCGGCACTGAACATCGTGTCGAGCGTGTCCGAGGGGTTGAAGCGCAGCGTGGCGCGCAGCGCGCGATAGCCAACGTCGCCCTGTGAGTACAGCTTGCACTTGGTGCCGCCGGCGGTCGAGGGTATGCCGCTGTCCGGGAACTCGCAGCCGTAGCTGTAGACATCGACATAGCCGTTCTGATCGGCATAGGCGCCGGCGACTCGCAGGTAGAGGTGATCGGCGAGCGTGATGTTGGTGCCGGCGCGCAGGTTGATGCGGTCGCGCGTTCCGTAGGTGGCATCGACGTAGCTGTCGCTGTCGGGGCCCGGCTTGCGGGTCACGAAGCGGATCGCGCCACCCTCGGCGTTACGACCCTCGAGCGTACCCTGCGGTCCGCGCAGCACTTCCACGTGATCGACGTCCATCAGGTCGAAATTCGCGCCGGTGAGGCTCGGGTAGTAGACGTCGTCGACGTACAGGCCCACGCCTGGTGAGAAGGCCGGATCGAAGTCGGCCTGGCCGAAGCCCCGGATATACGCAGCCACCGAGTTGCCGAACGCCGGGGATTGCTGGCGAAACCCCACGCTCGGCGCATTGGTGAGGATGTCCTGCAGCGTCTGGGCGCCCTGCGCCTCGATGTCCTGCGAGGTAATCGCGGTGATCGCGATCGGCGTGTCCTGCAGCTTCTCCACGCGGTACTGTGCGGTGACCACGACCTCCTGCAGCTGCGTGCCCGGCTGGGCCGCTGGCTGTGCGGTTTGTGTTTGTGCTACAACAAATTGAGCGAGTGACACGCCGAGCAACGCCAAAGCGCTGAGCGCGCACCACCGCAGACTGGAAAACCGGCGCGAAGTAGCCTCCATCTCACGTCCCCCCTCTCGTTGTCGACGTCGATGACTGGTACTCGAGAACGCCCTCTTGATTGATTCTTTTGATTTGTAAGTAGAACAAACAATTCCTTTGTTTGCAAGACATCCCATTTCCCCGAAAGTCCGTGTGGCTTCCGCGAGACGCCCGCCTGCCCCGATGATGCGCGGCCAATGGCCCACTGCAGCCGAGAGCAGTACCGGTCGCACTTCACATGAGGCCGTTGCCGTTGGCCGACGTCTCCGGGACCGGCGGGCCACGCCCCGCGGCCCCGCTCGCCGGGCGTGAGGGGGCTGTGCTGGATCTAACCGGGCTAGTGGTGGAGTCTTGCCGCGGCGAGGTCCGCCCCTGCGCGCAGCGCCCGCAGCTTCTTCCAGGTGACCGCGGGATCGATCTTCCCGTAGCCCGCAAACGTCCCGAAGCCGCAATCGGTGCTGGCGATCACGCGCTCCACACCGACGATGCCTGCAAAGCGCGCGAGCCGTTGGGCGATGAGCTCGGGATGCTCGACGCAGTTGCAGCGAGTATCGATCAGGCCGGGCGCGAGTACTTTGTCCTCGGGAATGCGCGTTTCGGCCCAGATCTGCCACTCGTGTTCGTGACGTGCATTCGCCGCCTCAAACAGGATCGTCGCCGGGCGCGCCCTGAGAACGATGCCGATGATCCGCTCGAGGGGGATGTCGTAGTCATGGGGCCCTTCGTAATTGCCCCAGCAGACGTGCATACGCATCTTCTCGGGCGGGATGTCCGCGGTCGCGGCGTTGAGCGCCTCGACGTTGGCCGAAGCGACCTTGAGGAACTCCTGCTCGCTCAGGTCCTGGTAGCCGGTGTGGCGCGACATAGCCAGGTCGGGGCAGTCGAGCTGCAGCTGCAGCCCGCTCGCGGCGATGGCCAGGTACTCCGGACGCATGGCGCTCACGAGATCGGCAAGATACTCGTCGTGAGTCGGATAGAAGGCATTCGGCTGAAACGCCGTGATCAGCCCGGGAGAGGCCGCATTGAGGAACCCGCGCACGCGGTGGCCCGCGAGGGCGTGCGTGAAGCGACGGATGTCCTGGTGACAGGGATCGAGATTCCTGAGCCGCACCGCCCCGATGCAGCTCGCCCGCACGAATTCCTGCTCTCCCATGATCAGGGCGAGCTTCCTGCGCAGCTCCGGGAGCGCCGCCAGATCGAGTGCCGGCTTGCGCGTGACGTGCCCGCCAAATCCCGACAACCGCTCGGTGATGTAAGTCGAGTAGCCGACCTTGCCGAGCTCACCGTCGCTGACTATCGAGACGCCGGCAGCCTCTTGCCGTTCCACGGCATCATCGACGGCCGACTGCACGAGCCGCTCGAGGACCGCCGCGTCGTAGGGGCGGCCCTGATCGCGGGCGAGCAGCAGCGGCGCGAGCTCAGTCCCCCTCGGGAGGCTGCCCACGTGCGTGGTCAGAATGTCCGGCATGAGCGTGCTGTTGCGTTTTTGTAGGCAATGCATACAAATATGTCGCAATACCGCCCGAGCGTCCACCCGGATACCTCGACCGGTCCCGCAACCTGCGGGCAGGGGGAAGCCACATGAGCGACATCGCTGCACTCACTACCCGGATCGAAAGGCTCGAGCACGAGCTCGCGATCCAGCAGGACATTCACCAGATCCGCCGCCTGCAGTACACCTACGGCTACTTCATCGACAAGTCACAGTACAACGAGGTCGTCGACCTGTTCGCCGAGGACGGCGAGGTGTGGTTCCTCGGCGGGATCTACCAGAGGAAGGCCGGGGTGCGACGCCTCTACATCGAGCGCTTCCAGAAGAACTTCACTCAGGGGCACAACGGCCCGCGCTATGGCTGGCTGCTCGATCACCCGCAGATGCAAATGGTGATCGATGTGGCTGCCGATCGAAGTGCTGCCCAGCTACGCGGCCGCTCGATGATGCAGGCGGGCCTGCATCACACGGCAGAGGGTCAGCAGCGCGCCTGGTGGGAGGGTGGCATCTACGAGAACAGCTACGTGCGCGAGGACGGGGTGTGGAAGATCAAGGCGCTGCGCTATTACCCCTTCTGGCATGGCAGCTTCGCCGAAGGGTGGGCCAAGACCCCGATCGACTTCATCCCCATGGCGAGGACGCTCTATCCGCAGGATCCGCTCGGCCCGGACAAGCTCATGGATCCGCAGCCGCGGTTGTGGCCCGCTACCGACATCGTGCCGTTCCACTATCCGCATCCGGTGACCGGCAAGCCGATCGTCCCCGACAACAGCCGCGCGCGCGAAGGGTTCAGGGATCATGAGTCACGCAGCCGCTGAAGTGCACTCCACGATCGACTACCTGGTGCCGACATCGCGCATCAACCGGCGCTTCTGGGCGCCGGGGAAGGAGCTCAACACCGGGGTCTACGCGCCCTGCCCCGTGACCATTCGCAACGCGCGTCTCGCCGGCCCCTTCACGCTCGATGCGCACGGCTTTTGCCTCGCGCGGCATCGCACCACGATCACCGACTGGCAGAACCAGTATGGCGCCGCCTCGGCCTACGCCACGCAGGTCGCAGAGATCGCCATGCTTCTCTGCGGCGCGGACGTCGTGGTGCCGCTCGCTGGCATGATGCGCGACTCCGTCGCGACCAGCCCGACCGTGCAACCGCCCGCTGCCGAGGCGCACGTCGACTTCACGCAGCGCTGTGCCGAACGCCGGGCGGAAGCGCTCTATCGCAAAGCGCACCCGCAGGGCCCGGGATACAGCCGCTTCATCGGCTTCAGTCTCTGGCGCGCGCTGTCGGAGCCGCCGCAGGACATGCCACTGGCACTGTGCGAGGGACGCTCGGTGCGCGACGATGAGGGCACGCACAACACCAAGATCGACGTAGCCGAGATCCCCACCGGCGATGCGCTCTATGCGCCGATCGAGGGCGAGGACGACATGCTGGCCGCGACCATCTTCCACTACTCGCCCGGGCACCGCTGGTGGTACTTCCCGGACATGGAGTCCGACGAGGTGATCTTCATCAAGCTGTATGACTCGGATCACGCGCGAGCCTGGCGCTGCCCGCATACTGCCTTCCGTGACACGACCCGTCCCGACGCCCGCCCGCGCCGCTCGATGGAGTTCCGCGCGATGGCGTACTTCTCCAGGCGCTGACAGCCCGCGGTGGCGCCGCCTGGCTCAGCTCGGAGCCGCGACGATCATCCCGCTGACGGCCCCCTGACGCGCCGCTGCACGTCGCGCAGCGCGCCGCCCTGCCAGAGCGCGGTGAGCACCGGGACAACTACCGGCCGGAGCCCCGGCGGCACACGTCCGAGGAGCGCCGCCTCGTGAGCGCTCACCACGCGTCGCGCCCGTTTGAGCAGCATACGCCCGCTCCGGGTGAGCTCGAGTGCCTGCGAGCGGCGATCGACCTGCCGCCGCCTGAGCAATCCCCGTCGCTCGAGGTGCTCGACGAACGGCACCATATTGGCGCGCTGGATGCCGAGCACGCGCCCGGCCGCGCTCTGGGTGAGGCCGGGCCAGGCCTCCGCCAGCATCAGCATGGCGACGTCCGCGTGGCGCAGGTCGAGCGGCGCGAGCCGCGCGTTGAGCTCGGCGAGCGCGGCGCTCGAGGCGCGCCGCAGCAGGTAGCCCGCGAGATTCAGGAGAGGATCCTGCATGGGACACGGTGATTTGTCAGCCTGGGCGCTCGGGAGCTAGACTGCTATAAACTATAGCAGTCGATCGGGGAATGTGCCATGAGCGAACGCGCTGAAGCTGACATGGTCACCGTGCAGGTGAGGGACGACATTGCGTGGGTGCGGTTCAACCGGCCCGAGAAGCGCAACGCCATGAGCCCGAAGCTCAACCGGCAGATGCTGCGCGTCCTCGAGGAGCTCGAGTTCCGCGCCGATGTCGGCGTGCTGGTGCTCACCGGCGAGGGCAGCGCCTGGTCAGCGGGGATGGATCTGCAGGAGTATTTCCGCGACACCGAGGCGCAGGGCCTTGAGGGCGTGCGCCGCTCGCAGCGCGAGGCCTATGCCTGGTGGGAGCGGCTGCGCTGGTACCAGAAGGTCACCATCGCGATGGTCAACGGCTGGTGCTTCGGCGGCGCGTACGGCCCGCTCTATGCCTGCGACCTCGCCTTCTGCTCCGAGGATGCGCAGTTTGGCCTCTCGGAGATCAACTGGGGGATCCTGCCGGGCGGCGGCGCCACCAAGGTGGCGGCGGAGCTCATGCCGATGCGCAAGGCCATGTATCACGCGCTGCTCGGCGAGACCCTGAGCGGCCGGGAAGCGGTCAGTGCCGGCCTCGTCAACGAGGCGCTGCCCGCGCAGCAGCTCGAGGCACGCGTGACCGAGGTGGCGAAGAAACTGCTGAAGAAGAACTGGGCAACGCTCAAGGCCACGAAGGATGCGATGCGGCGCGTGCGCCCGCTGACTTATGACGAAGCGCAGGACTACCTGATCCGCGCGCAGGAGGCCCTCAACTGGCACGATGAGACTGACGGACGGCACCGCGGCATGACGCAGTTTCTCGACGACAAGTCCTACAAACCCGGCCTCGGCGAGTACGACAAGTCGAAGTGACGGCGTGGGCACGCGCGCGGCGCCCGCGGCCGATCGGGGCGCCTCAGTCGCTGTCGCGCACCCGCAGCACGAGCAGCGCCACCGCGGCGAGCAGCGAGCCGCACGCCATGATGAGCGCCACGGTCTGCAACGCCAATCCCGCCTGGAAGAGATAGCCGGCAATGATGGGCGCAACCACCGCGCCGCCGCGCCCGACCCCGATCGCGAAGCCGGTGCCGGTCGCGCGCACGTGCGTCGGGAACACCTGCGCAAAGAGCATGTAGAACCCCGCGATCCCGGCGTTGGTGAACAGACCCGCGAATGCGAGCGTCGTCTTGAGGCTCGCCAGATCGCTCGCGCCGCGACCGAACCAGACGATCATCAAGGCTGCGGCGAAGAGCGTGGCGAGCGTCAGGGACTTCACGCCGACCCGCGTGGCGATCATCCCGAAGAGCGCGCCCCCCACGGCACCGCCGAGGCTCACCCACACGAGCACGCTGGCCGCCGCCTGCGGCGCGAACCCCAGGTCGACCACAATCTTCGGCACCCACTTGACGATGAAGTAGAAGCTGGTGATGTGGGCGAAGTACCCGAACGTGATGAGCACGGTCGTCGCCAGGAATCCGGGCTTCAACACATCGGCGATTGAGCGCCGCGCGCCCGCCGCGCCGGCCTCGCTGAGGGTGTCCGCCGGTGCATGGCCCAGGCGGGCAAGAATGCTGTTGATCTGCTCGAGCGCCCCCACCGCGCGGCGCCGGTCGAGAAAGGCCACCGATTCCGGCACCAGCCACCACACGAGCGGCAGGAAGGCGGCCGTCGCCCAGCCGCCGGCGCTGAACACCGCAGGCCAGCTGGCGCTGGCGAGGAGTCTCTGCACGAAGATCCCACCGATCACGCCGCCGAGCGGATAGCCGATCACCATCAACCCCATCGCAAAGCTGCGCGAGCGCCGGTTGGACACCTCCGCGGCGACGGCATTGATCGCGGCGAGCGTCCCGCCGATGCCGAGACCTGTGAGGAGCCGCCAGGGCACGAGCCCGGCGACACCGTGTGCACCAGCCGCGCCGAACATGCCGAGGGCCATCGCCACGAGGCACCCGAGGATGGTCGGGCGGCGCCCGGCCTTGTCGGCCACGCCGCCGAGCAGCAGCGAGCCCGCCGCCATGCCGAGCAGCTCCATCGAGAGGACCCAGCCGAGCGTGGCCTTGTCGATGCCCCAGTCCTTCGCGATGCCGGGGGACGCGAAGCTGACCGAGAGGACATCGAAGCCATCGAGCGCGTTGATCCCCACGGTGATGAGCACCGTCAGCCACTGCGCGGCCCCCATGGGGCCATGGTCGATGATGGCCTTCGGATCGGTGCCCCTCATGTTCCTCTCAATTGCCCTCGGGCGCTGCTCTATTGGTGAATGCGGGTCAGCAGCTCGATGAGCTTGGCGACCTCTTTGCCGCTGAAGCGCGATCTCAGCCACTGCTCGTGCTGGTGGATGGCTCGCTTGGCGGCGGCGAGCATCCTGCGCCCCGGCCCCGTGAGGTTCAGTGCCTGCTTGCGTGCATCGCTGCGGGACTTGCGCCGCACGAGGTAGCCCTTCGCCTCGAGCCGGTTGACGATCGCCATGGTCGTGGCGCGGTCCATGCGCATGCGCTGCGCCAGACCGGTCTGCGCGATGTCCGGGTGATCGTGGACCAGCCACAGTGCCGAGACCTGCTTCTGTGTGAGGTCGAGGTCGGCGAAGGTTTCGGTGAAATGCCGGTAGACCGCCCCGTGCGCCAGGCGAATGTGAAAGCCGACGACATTGCGAATCTCACCGATGTCCTCCTCACCAGCGACCTGCGGCGTCGTGATGGCGACCGTATCTCTGAGACGCTTTGGCATCAGCCTACCCGGGGTAGAATTGTTAGTATAGCTTACAAAGCGGCCGCCGAGAGGACGTGCCATGGCCCATTTTCCCAGGACGCCGGCATTCACCGGCTTCAACACGCCGACGCGTATCGAAGCGGACATCGTGGATCTCGCGCACGAGGGCACGATTCCCGCAGGCCTCAACGGGGCGTTCTTCCGCGTGCAGCCCGATCCGCAGTTCCCGCCGCGGCTCGGCGATGACATCTCTTTCAACGGCGACGGCATGATCACGCGCTTCCACATCCACGACGGCCAGTGCGATCTGCGCCAGCGCTGGGCCCGCACTGACAAGTGGAAGCTCGAGCGCGCTGCGGGCCGCGCACTGTTCGGCGCCTATCGCAACCCGCTCACGGACGATGAGTCCGTCCGGGGCCGGATCCGCGGCACAGCCAACACCAACGCCTGGATCCACGGCGGCAGGTTGTACGCTCTCAAGGAGGATTCGCCGGCGCTGCTGATGAATCCTGCGACGCTCGAAACCGAGGGCTATACCTCCTTCGACGGCAGGATGAAGGGTCAGACCTTCACGGCGCATCCCAAAGTGGATCCGCGCACCGGCAACATGATCGCCTTCGGCTACGCCTCCTCGGGCCTGTGCACTGAGGACTGCGCCTTCTATGAGATCAGCCCGCAGGGCGAGCTGCTGCGCGAGCTGTGGTTCAAGGCACCCTATTACTGCATGATGCACGACTTCGCGATCACCGAGGACTATGCGCTGTTTCACATCGTGCCCTCGATCGGCAGCTGGGAGCGGCTGCGCCAGGGCCTGCCGCACTTCGGTTTCGACACGACGCTGCCGGTGTATCTCGGCGTGCTGCCGCGGCACCCAGACTCCCGGGCGCGGGACATCCGCTGGTTCAAGCGCGGCAACTGCTTCGCCAGCCACGTGTTGAACGCCTTCCAGGAGGGCACGCGGATCCACTTCGACACTCCCGAGGCGAAGAACAACATGTTTCCGTTCTTTCCGGACGTGCATGGCGCGCCGTTCAATCACGCCGAGGCGATGAGCTACCCAACGCGCTGGACCGTCGACATGCGCTCGGGCGGCGAGTCCTTTGCGGCTATCGAGCGCCTCACCGACACCGCGGCCGAATTCCCCCGGATCGACGACCGCTTCGCCGGCGTCCCGTATCGCCACAGCTGGCTGCTCGAGATGGACCTGCGCCGCCCGGTCGAGCTGCGCGGCGGCAGCGCAGGCGGTCTGCTCATGAACTGCCTCTTCCACAAGGATCTCGCCACCGGGGTTGAGCAGCACTGGTGGTGCGGGCCGGTCTCGAGCCTGCAGGAGCCGTGCTTCAT
>JASHQW010000212.1 GCA_030038875.1 Gammaproteobacteria bacterium
CTCCCTGCTGCGAACCCACGGTATGTCCGACGAGATCGCCGCCGAGGGGCCTCGTGCGGCGTAGCGGGCAACAGTCACGCCTAATTCGTCCGATGAACTAAGGTGCGACGCCCGAGGTGCTCGCTCCGGCGCGCAGCTCGCGCTCGACGTCATCGAGCGAGGTATGCCGGATGTCCTTGCCGTGCACCATGTAGATAACGTATTCGCTGATGTTCTTGGCGTGATCGCCGATGCGCTCGAGCGCGCGCACCACCCACATGACGTCGAGCGCGCGGCGGATCGTACGCGGGTCTTCCATCATGAAGGTGATGCTCTGGCGCTGAATCGCCTCGTATTCCTCGTCCACCAGCCGGTCCTGCCGCGCGACCCGCAGCGCCGAGTCAACGTCCATGCGCGCAAAGGCATCGAGGGCATCGTGCACCATCTCCGATACCACACGCCCGAGGTGCTTGATTTCGCGGTACTTGTCGGCGGGGCGCTCCATGGTGGCGAGCCGCGAGGCGATGTAGCCGATCTTCTCGGCCTCATCCCCGATGCGCTCGAGGTCGGTGATGGTCTTGATGATCGCGACGATCACCCGCAGGTCACCGGCCGTCGGAGCCCGGGTCGCGAGGATCCGGCTGCACTCGTCGTCGATGGTGACTTCCATGTTGTTCACTTGGTAGTCGTCCATCGCGACCGCTTCCCCGAGCGAGCTGTCGCCCTCGACGAGCGCGGTGATTGCCTTCTGCAGCTGCTGCTCGACGAAGCCGCCCATGCCGAGCACCTTGCTGCGCACGCGCTCGAGGTCCTCGTTGAAACGGCGCGAGATGTGGTGACTGAGATCGGCGGTTTCCATCAGCTTCTCGTCCCCGCGGTCAGGCGCGCGGTCATACGAGCGATGATAACGGAACTGCGGCTGACGGCCAGGGTGGCGCGCAATGGCGCCGGAATCGGCGCGAGCCCGGCCAGGAACTGGGCGCTGGCGGCCTCCCAGCTAAACGTGGCCGCGCGCTCGGCACAGACGTGGCGATCGAGCCGCAGGGCCCCGCCGATCGCAGCTGCGAGATCGGTGTGCAGCACCCCCGTGACATCCGCTTCGAGAACGTCCAGGGGTCCCGCCACCGGGAAGGCGGCGACCGGCACCCCGCAGGCGAGCGCCTCGATCATCGTCAGCCCGAAGGTATCGGTGAGACTCGGGAACACGAGTACGTCGCAGCCGGCGAGCAGTGCGGCGAGCTCCTCGCCGTGGCGGTAGCCGGTGAAGCGCGCCGCGGGGTAGCGTGCTGCCAGCGCGGCCCGCTCAGGCCCGTCGCCGATCACGAGCTTGGTGCCCGAGAGGTCGAGGCCGAGGAAAGCGTCGATATTCTTCTCCACGGCGAGCCGCCCGACGTAGGCCATGACCGGCCGCGGCAGATCCGCGAGCTCGGGGTGCGGGGCTGCCCGTGGCCGGAACCGTCGCAGGTCGACCCCGCGGCGCCAGAGGTGCAGTCGGGCGAAGCCGTGAGCCGCGAGCTGCCGCTCGAGTGTGCGGCTGCTCACGAAGGTGCGCCTCGCGGCTCCGTGGAAGCGCCGCAGCCAGGCGTAACTCACGCCGATGGGAACCGGCCAGCGGGCCGCGACGTATTCCGGGTAGCGCGTGTGATAGGAGGTCGTGAAGGGGACGCCGCGGTGCCGGCAGTAGCGCCGCACCGCAAGACCCACCGTGCCCTCGGTCGCGATGTGAATCGCGTGTGGGCGAAACGCTTTGAGCTCGCGCGCCACGTAGGGCCCGGGATTCACGGCCAGCCGGATCTCCGGATAGCTCGGGCACGGAATGGACGACAGGCCCTGCGGCGACAGCACCCGCACCGAGTGACCGAAGCGCGTCAGGGTCTCCGCAGTCGCCTTGAGCGTGGTGACGACGCCATTGGTCTGCGGCGTCCAGGCATCCGTTGCGAGTACGATTCTCACGCCGCGTCGGCGACGAGTCCTGCGGTGCGGCGGCGTGGGGCGGGAACGGCATGCGGCCAGCGCAGAAGCTTCAACTCCCCACCCGTGGCCTCAATGAGCGCCGAGCACGATTCGACCCAGTCACCGGTATTGCAATAAAGCGTTCCGTCGATGTGGCGGAGGTTGGCGCGATGGATATGCCCGCATACCACGCCGTCGTAGCCCTGCGTGCGGGCGTGGCCCGCGGCCACCTGCTCGAACTTCTCGATGTAGCGGACGCTCGTCGGAATGCTGAGCTTCAGCCGCTCGGCGAGCGGCCAGTACGCCTTACCGAGCGCGCGGCGCAAGTTGTTGACTCCATCGCTCAGGCGCACGGTGAGCTCATAGAGCGCATCTCCAAGGCGCGTGAGCCACGGCGAGCAGTTGACCACGCCGTCGAACTGGTCGCCGTGCAGCACCAGCAGCCGCTCGCCGCGCGCGGTACGGTGCACCCACTCGCGGTGCACCTCGAATTGTCCCTGCAGCATCTCGGCGAAGACGCCGAGGCTCTCGTCGTGGTTGCCCGGAATATAGACCAGCCGCGAGCCGGCGCGGCCGCGCGCGAGGAGCGTGCGTACCACCTGCGTGTGTTCGGCCGACCAGAAAACGCGGCGGGCGAGGCTCAGCGCATCGACGATGTCGCCCACGAGGACGATGTTCTCGGCTTCGACGCCGGTGAGGAACTCGTTCAGCTCGCGGGCGCGCGCATGCCGATAGCCGAGATGGATGTCAGAGAGAAAGAGTGTCCGGACTCGCGTCTTGCCAGGGTGTCTCACGTTGCCGTTTGCCATGCCGGGCTCACCCCTCAACATCCTCAGGGTGCGCCTAGCGTCGTATCCCCATGTGTCTGCTGCATGACAGCATGACTAAAGATTTCTTACGAATTTAGAGAGTTGCGGGATGAACCTAAGCTGTCTCTGTGCTTAAGTCCGCCGCGGCCACCGGCCGCGCCAGGCGTGCCGGGGGGAAGTGACAGGTGAAGCAGCTTCCCTCGCCGAGTGTGCTTTGCACCTCGAGGCGCGCCCCGTGGCGCTGCAGCACGTGCTTGACGATCGCGAGTCCGAGGCCCGAGCCGCCGGTGGCGCGCGAGCGCCCGGCGTCGACCCGGTAAAAACGCTCGGTGAGACGCGGAATATGCTCGGCGGGAATGCCGAAGCCAGTATCGGCGACCGCGAGATGCCCGCCCTCCTCATCGGCCCACCAGCGCATCTCGATCGAGCCCTCGGGCGGGGTGTACTTCGCCGCGTTGTCGACCAGGTTCGAAAAAGCCGAATGGATCTCCGGCTCGTCTCCGATCAGCTGTGCGGCGGACTCTATGCGCACCCTTACCTCGTGGGGGTGCACGGGGCGTGCCAGCACATCCTTGCGCAGCAGCGCGAGGAGCGCCGCCACGTCGATGGGGGCGCCGCCCACGACTTCATCGGTCTCCTCGAGCCGCGAGAGCTCGATCAGGTCACGAATGATGCCGGTCATGCGCTCGGCCTGGCGGCGCATCTCGGCAACCGGTCCGAGGAGATCGGGATCGAGAGCCGGATCCTGCGCCACCGTCTCGAGGTAGCCCGAGATCACGGTGAGTGGAGAGCGCAGCTCGTGCGAGGCGTTCGCTACGAAGTCGCGGCGCACCGCCTCGAGACGCATCTGCCGCGAGACATCGCTCACCAGGAGCAGGAGCTGTCCGTCGCCGTAGGGCGCGACCTGGAGCGACAGGTACGAGTCCTCGCCCATCGTCGGGCGGATCACGACCGGATTGGAGAAATCCTGGCGGGCGAGATAGCGCAGGAACTCGGGCTCGCGCAGCAGATGCTCGATCCGCATCCCGAGGTCGGCGGTCGTGCGCAGCTCGAGCAGCTGCGCCGCCCTGCGGTTGAACCACACGATCTCGCGCTGGGCGTTGAGGATCACCACGCCGTTGGGGAGCGCCGCGGTGGAGCGCTGCAGCTGGCGCATCAGCTGCACGAAGCGCTGCTTGTGAAAGCGCTTGCGCCGGTGCAGCCGCACGACCTGCGCGATGATCTCGCCCCATACGCCGCCGACGTCTGGAGGATCGGCGTAGTTGCGGTGCCGCACCCACCACTCCAGGCGAAACAGGTTGGCGAGCGCCCATGCGAGGTGCAGCGCGAGCGCGCAGGCGAGACCGGCCCAGAGATTGCCGAGCAGCCAGCCAGCTCCCAGGCCCACCACGACCGTGGCGAGCAGGCGGCCGAGCGTGAACCACCACATCTGCGTCGCAGGCTGCATCAGTGCCGCAAGCCGTACCGGCGTGTCAGACCGTCCGGGCGGAGAAGCGATACCCCGAGCCGCGCACGGTCTGCACGAAGCGATCGTACCCGAATTCCTCGAGCGCCTTGCGCAGGCGGCGAATGTGTACGTCGATGGTGCGTTCCTCGACGTATACGTTGCCACCCCAGATACGATCGAGGAGCTGATCGCGGGTGTAGACCCGTTCCGGGTGGGTCATGAAGAACTCGAGCATGCGGTACTCGGTCGGGCCGAGCCCGACCGTACGCGGGCCCACCATGACGCGGTGGCTGCCCTGATCGAGCACCAGCCCCTCGAATTCGATGAGCTCATCGACCCCGCTCGGGGTCGAGCGGCGCAGCACGGCGTTGATGCGCGCGAGGAGCTCGCGCGGCGAGAAGGGCTTGGTGACGTAGTCGTCGGCGCCGCCTTCGAGACCCGCGACCTTGTCACCCTCCTCTGCGCGAGCCGTGAGCATGATCACCGGAAGCTCGCGCGTCTCGCGGTCGCGCTTGAGCGCGCGCGTCAGCTCGAGCCCGCTCATGTCGGGAAGCATCCAGTCGACGAGCACAAGGTCCGGGCGTGTGTCCGCGAGCGCGGCGCGCGCCGAACGGCAGTCCTCCGCCTCGCGTACCTCGAAACCGGCGCGCTTCAATCCGAAGGCGATCATCTCCCGGATCGGGCGCTCGTCCTCGACGATGAGAACCTGTTTAGCGGGCATCGTTGGCAGTTCGCCTGCTGGGCGCGAGTATTACAGGGGTACTGTGTTGCAGATTCGTGACAACTCTGCAAGCGTTTGTTTCAGTTCAATGACCGCCGCCCAGCGGATGTACTACGTCGTCGCGCAAATAGACGGGTAAGGCCTCTTCAGCGCTGTGGAGCCTCCCCGCAATGACTTCGGGGACTGCGAGCAGCGCGATCTCGGCAGCCCGGGGGCGCAGCTCGCGGATGGGGCCGAGGGCGTTGGAAAGGGAGCCTCGAAGCTGCGGGTACGCCGCAAAGCCGGTTCCCGCTCCGCGAAGCTCTGGGCCCGGCTCCCAGCCCGCAGGCAGCACGACGTGAGCGGGGTCGCTCACGCGCTCCTCGCCCACGGGAGCCGCAAGGTCCCCGGCGGAGCGGGCAAAGCAGCCCCAGTAGACCTCGCGCATGCGCGCGTCGTTGCAGACCAGCACACGCCGGGCGCTCGCATCGTCCCCGAGGACTCTTTGCGCCACCGCCGCGAGATCCGAGATCGGCACGACGGGAATCCCACCGCCATGGGCGAGCCCCTGCGTGACACTCGCGGCGAGACGCACGCCGGTGAAGGAGCCGGGCCCGCGGCCAAAAGCGATCGTCGTGAGCCCGGCGAGCGAGGAGTCTGCCTCGACCAGCACCTCATCGATCATGGCGAGGATGCGCTCGGCGTGACCGCGCTCGAGCAGCCGCTCACGCGCGGTGAGCCGCCCATCGATGAGAAGAGCCGCCGAGCAGTTCTCGGTCGCGGTATCGAGGGCGAGGATCTTCACGACGCGCTCATCGAGCGCGTGGCTGCGCGCGGGGCGTGTTTGCGCAGGAAGCGCCGCACTTCGTCCGGATCCTGCGTGACCGTCATGGGCGGAAGCGCCGCGAGAAGGACCCGCCCGTAGCTGCGCGCGACCATGCGCGGATCACAGATGACGACGGCGCCGTAGTCGTCTTCGCTGCGGATCAGCCGTCCGGCTCCCTGCTTCAGCGCCAGCGCCGCCTCGGGCAGCTGGTAGTCGCGGAAGGCGTTGGCGCCGGTCGCGTTCAGGTGCTCGATGCGCGCGCGCACCAGCGGATCATCGGGCGAGGCGAACGGCAGCTTCTCGATCACGACGAGGCGCAACGCCTCGCCCTTCACGTCAACCCCTTCCCAGAAGCTCGCGGTGCCGAGCAGCACACCGTTGCCGTCGTCGCGAAATTCCTGCAGCAGCCGCTCGCGCGGCGCCTCGCCCTGAACGAAGAGGCGTTGCCGCGCGACTCCGTCCCAGCGGGCCCGCACCAGCGCCGCGCCCTGAGCGAGCGCGCGGTGGCTGGTGAAGAGCACGAAGGCGCCGCCGCCCGCCGCCTCGATGAGCGGCAATGCCGTGTCGATGACCGCGGCCACGTAACCGGGTGAGCGCGGGTCGGGCATTCTCTCCGGCAGGTAGAGGAGGCTCTGGCGCTCGTGGTCGAAAGGGCTGTCGATCCGCAGCGTCGAGCATTCGGCGATGCCGAGCCGCCCGGTGAAGTGCCCGAATTCCTCCCCGAGCGAGAGCGTCGCGGAGGTGAAGATCCACGCCCCGCGCCGCGCCTCGATGAGTGCGCGAAACCGTGCCGAGATATCGAACGGCATGAGACTCAAGGTGATTCCGCGCGCCGTGATCTCGATCGCGCGCGCCCCCTCGAGCTCGTCCGTTGCCGCGATCCGGCTCAAGGAAGCGGCGAGATCCGCAGCCCGCGCCGTGAGCTGCGTGATCGCCGCGTCCTCGCCGAGCGCCGCGAGTTGCTCCCCGAGTTGCCCGAGCGACTCCGAGAGCTCGTGGGCGGCATCGCCGAAGCGCGCGCTCTGGCCCGTCCAGGGTACGCGCGTGGCGCCCGCGGCCCCCGCCGACAGCGGCAGCCCCGAGGCATGGAGCCCCCGCAGGTCCTCCTCGATCCGGTGCAGCTCGCGGCCGAGCGCGCCGGGATCCGCAGGCTGCCATTTGCGGAGCTCGAGCTGCGCGTCCTTCAGGAGGCCCTCGATCTGCCGGCTGCTGACACTCGCGCCGAAGAACTGGGTGGCGAGATCCGGGATCTGGTGCGCCTCGTCGAGAATCACCGCATCGGCCGATCCGAGCAGGTCACCGAAACCGTCCTCCTTCAACGCCAGATCCGCGAGCAGCAGGTGGTGGTTGACGATGACGATGTCGGCGTCGAGCGCCTCGCGCCGCGCGAGCGCCACGTGGCAGCGGGAGATCTCCGGGCAGCGTTGACCCAGGCACGACTCGCGGGTCGAGGTGACCTGGGCCCACACCGGATGCGAGTCGGAAAGCCCCCCGACCTCGGCGAGATCGCCGCTCTTCGTGGTGCGTGCCCAGCGTGCAATGCGCGTCAGCATGGCGCGGCTCGCGCGCGGCGCTCGCGCCTCCCCCTCGATCATCGCGAGCTGCTCGCCCGGCGCCGCCGAGGCGGCGAGGCGGTAGCGGCATAGATAGTTCGTGCGCCCTTTGAGGAGCGCAACGCTCGCGGGCCTGCCGAGCGCGGCGCTGACGAGCGGCAGATCCTTCGAGTACAGCTGATCCTGCAGCGTGCGTGTGCCGGTGGAGATGAGGACGCGCGCTCCGGAAAGGAGCGCCGGTACGAGATAGGCGAAGGTCTTGCCGGTACCCGTTCCCGCCTCGACCACGACCGTCTCGCGGCGCTCGAGCGCCGCGGCCACGCGCTCGGCCATGCGCAGCTGCTCGCGGCGCACGCGAAAGTCTTGCAGGGCGCGCTCCAGAGGGCCTCCCTGTCCGAATATGTCCTGAAGATCGAGCATCGGGAAAGTTACGGGCTCACCGCGGCCTCAAGCATCCTCGCGTGCCGCGCGGCGGATGTCGAGACGCATATCCTTCTGAATTTACTGCAAAGACGCCGCTGCGCGGCGTTACTCTAGCAGGGAGCCTCGGCCGCCCGGGATATACTTACTAGGGGACCGCCCGACAAGAGGAAACCACCGGATGGCCGCGCCCGCGCACAAGATGACCGCCCTGCCGGAGCTGAGCCGCGCAGTGTCCGACTGGGTGAGCTCGGTGCGCGAGCTGACCCAGCCGCGTGCCATCCACTGGGTCGAGGGAACGGACGCCGAGGCGCGCGAGCTCACCGCGCAGCTGGTGCGCAGCAAGGAATTCACGGTGCTCAACGCGCAGGAATTCCCCGGTTGCCACCTCTACCGCTCGGCGCCCAATGACGTCGCCCGGGTGGAGCATCTCACTTATATATGTACTCGCTCCCAGGAGGACGCGGGGCCGAACAACCACTGGATGGACCCGCAGCAGGCCCACGCCAGGATGCGCGAGCTCTTCCGTGGCTGCATGCGCGAGCGGACGCTCTATGTAATCCCCTACTGCATGGGCCCGCTCGACTCGCCGCTGTCTCGTCGCGGCGTCGAGCTCACCGACAGCCCCTACGTCGTGCTCAACATGCTGATCATGACGCGCGCTGGGCGAGCAGCGCTCGAGCTGATCGCGCGCGACGGTCGCTTCGTCAAGGGGCTCCACTCGATCGGCGAGCTCGATCCCGAGCGGCGCTTCATCGTGCACTACCCCGAGGAGCTCTCCATCGAGAGCTACGGCTCCGGCTACGGCGGCAATGCGCTGCTCGGCAAGAAGTGTCATGCGCTGCGCATCGCCAGCTGGCAGGCGCGCACCGAGGGCTGGCTCGCTGAGCACATGCTGATCGTCGGGCTGCAGAATCCCCGGGGCGAGACTCACTACATCGCCTGCGCTTTCCCCTCCGCCTGCGGCAAGACCAACCTCGCGATGCTGGTCCCGCCCGAATCGATGCCCGGCTGGCGGGTGCTCACCATCGGCGAGGACATCGCCTGGCTCCATCCCGGACCCGACGGGCGGCTGTGGGCCATCAATCCGGAAGCCGGCTGCTTCGGCGTGGTGCCGGGCACCAATCCGCAGACCAACCGCAACGCCTACGAGATGATCCGGCGCGACACGCTCTTCACCAACGTCGCGCTCACGGCCGATAATCAGCCCTGGTGGGAAGGACTCACGACGGGGAAGCCGGTGCTCGACTGGCAGGGGCGACCGTACGATCCGGCGCGCGGACCCGCCGCGCATCCGAACTCGCGCTTCACCGTGACCGCGCAGCGCAACCCGAGCTATTCCGCGCACATGGAGGATGCGGAAGGCGTACCGATTACAGCGCTCGTGTTCGGCGGCCGGCGCCGCACGGTCGCGCCGCTCGTCTACGAGGCGCGCGACTGGCAGCACGGCGTGCTGCTCGGCGCCTCGTTGGCCTCCGAGACCACGGCCGCGGCCGTCGGCCAGGTCGGAGTCGTACGGCGCGACCCCATGGCGATGCAGCCCTTCTGCGGCTATAACTTCGGCGACTACTGGCAGCACTGGCTCAACATCGGAGCCAAGCTGGCACGACCGCCGCGCATCTTCCACGTCAACTGGTTCCGCCGTGATGCCGAAGGCAAGTTCCTCTGGCCGGGCTACGGCGAGAACCTGCGCGTGCTCGCCTGGATGCTCGATCGCTGCGCGGGCAAGCTCGGTGCGACCGAGTCCGCCATCGGCCGGCTGCCGATGCCGGCGGACCTCAATACCCAAGGACTCAACATCAGCAGCGAGTCGCTCGCGGCACTCCTGTCCGTCGACGCCGGCGTCTGGCGCAAGGAATGCAGCGACGTGCGCGAGTATCTCGGCGGGTTCGGCAGCCGCCTGCCGGCGGCGCTGCTCGCGGAGCTCAAGGCCACCGAGAGCCGGCTCGGCTGAGCGCGTGCGTCGCGCGCCTCAGGCCTCTTCGCAGTTGAAGCGGATCGTCTGCGGCGAGCCCTGCTCGGGCAGCCGGCCGAGCCCGATCATTCCCTGACCCTTGAGCTGCAGGCTGTCGCGCCGGACGAACGCCTCCTCGCCATCGGCGGTCTGCACGAACGTGCCGTTGGTGCTCTGATCGACGAGCACGAACTTGTTGCGGCTGATCTCGATACGGGCGTGCAGGCGCGAGATCAGGTTCCCCTTGACGACGACGTCGTTGTCCTCGGCCCGGCCGATGGTGACGCTCGAATGCCGCTCGTCGACCAGCAGCTCGCGACCCTCGGTGCGCAGCCGCAGCCGCATCGGATGCGCGGGGCGCGCGTCGCCGGCGATCCCCGGCACCATGCTGGTGACGTCCTCGGTCTGCCACAGCACCTCGTAAAGCACGACTTCGCTGCCCTGGCCCTTGAGCGTCGCAACGTCGATCTGACGGCAGGAGGCGCGCCACTCGGGCGAGAGCCGCTCCACGGTCGCGGCGGTGGTCACGATCTGACCGGCCTTCGCCTGGCTGGTCATGCGATTCGCGGTATGCACCGCGGCGCCGAACACGTCGCGGTTCTCGAGCATCACAGGGCCGAAATGGCAGCCGATGCGGATCGAGACCGGCTGGCCGTCCACCTTGAGCTGCGCGTGGGTGGAGATCTGCTGCTGCATCTGCGCGGCGGCATTGAGCGCGGCGTCGGCGGTCGGGAACGTCGCCATCACCTCGTCACCCATCGTCTTGATGACCGTGCCCTGGCGCTGCTCGGTGGCGCTGCGCATCACTTCGATGCAGGTGGCGACCATGTCGCGCGCCCGCAGATCGCCCATGGTGTCGTAGAGCCGGGTCGATCCGACGACGTCGGCAAACAGTATGGCGAGTTCGATGTCCTTGCCCATGGGCGTCGGACGATTATACGCGAGGGCCTCCGCGCGGCCAGTAAACGGGCGATTCCAACCTCGCGGGCTGGTTTCAGTCCGGCGCGGCTGTCGGAATCGCGCGCCGCAGCAGCTCGGCGCCGGCTCCTGCGACCCGCGCGCCCGCGCTGAGGGTGCGGCGGAAATCCCGGGCCCCCGGCTCACCGCTGTAGAGGCCGAGCATGTGGCGCGTGATGGCGGAGAGGCGCTCACCCGCGGCGAGCTCGCGCTCGCAGTAGCGGGCCATGCGCTCGACGAGCGCCGCACGCGACGGCGCCGCAGCCCCATTCGCAGCGAGCATCCGCTGCAGCTCCGCGAGCACGAACGGGCGGTGATAGGCCTCGCGACCCAGCATCACTCCATCGCACCATTCGAGCGCGGCGCGCACTGCGTCGGCATCCCGCAGCCCGCCATTGACCACGATCGGCAGCGAGGGGAATGCCTGCTTCAGCTTGCGGACCACGTCATAGCGCAGCGGCGGAACCTCGCGGTTGCCCTTGGGCGAGAGTCCTCCCAACACCGCCTGGCGCGCGTGCACGATGACGACCTGACAGCCGGCGGCTCGCACCCCGTCCACGAAGCCGCACAGGGCCGCGAAATCTCCCTCGCCGTACTCCGCCACCGCGCCGCGGGCGCCGGCTGCGGCGGCGCTCACAACCCCGATACGGATCTTCACCGTCACCGGCACGCGCACGACCGCGCACATGGCGGCGACGCAGTCGGCCACCCGATCCGGCTCGCGCATGAGACACGCGCCGAAGGCGCCGCTCGCGACGCGCTCGCTCGGGCAGCCGCAATTGAGATTGATCTCATCGTAGCCGGCCTCCTCACCCGCCCGCGCCGCAGCCGCCAGCTCCCGCGGCACGCTGCCGCCGAGCTGCAGCGCCAGCGGGTGCTCCTCGGGATCGAACTTCAGGAGCCGCGCACGCTGCCCGCGCAGAATCGCCGCGCCGGTGAGCATCTCGGTGTAGAGCAGGACGTCGGCGGAGAAGCCGCGCAGGAAGAACCTGCAATGGCGATCGGTCCAGTCCATCATGGGAGCGACCGACAGCCTTCGATCGATGTTTCCACGGGAAAAATCGTCTGAAAGGCCTATTTTTCCCGGCTGTTTCGACTCAGTCGTTTCTGCGGGATTTCCGGGCATTCCGGGGAGTTTAGCGGTTGCTGAGGGGACGTAAAGGAGACAAGATCGGCTTGTCTCCTTATCTGCCATGGCAACGATCAAAGCACGTTGCATTCTGTTGCAGGGACCGCCGTAGTACGCGCAGGCGACCTGGCAGGCCTGCCGCGGGAGCGATCCCAATCGCGTGGCGGAAGGTGGAGGAACGCCGGGACTGCTTGACTCAAACAGCCGCCGAAAAGCTATCCTGTTCCAACTTCGAAGCAACCACCCCTTGCAGACGCGGCGTAAGGGCATAATGGGCAGTGGCGACCTTGCCTCGCCGGGACCGCCGATAGATCATGCAGTTGCTCGATGCCTTCATCGAGCGGGGCAGCTCAAGCGCCGCGCGGCTGACAACTGATCGAGCTGGAGAGCGCCTGATGTACACGCAGACCGCCAAGCAGGATGCGATAGAAGCCATCGAGCAATTGCCCTACAACGTGGCGCTCGATGAGATCGTCTACCGGCTCTACGTGCTCAACAAAGCTCGCCAGGGCGTGCAGGACGTCGAAGCTGGCTGCAGCATCTCGAGCAAGGACTTGGCGCGTGAGATCGAGCAATGGTGAAGCGCGGACGCGACCGCTCAGGCGTAGAGCGCGGCGAGTCGCACCGGATCGCGCTCGTGAGACCCGCAAGCCGACTCTCGGGGGCTCACGACGATCGGTTACGAGGGCGCGAGCCTCCCGGCGTTCCTGGCGACACTTAAAGCGGCCGGCATCACCTTGCTGCTCGATATCCGAGAGCTGCCGATCTCCCGGCGCAAGGGCTTCTCCAAGACCCCTCTCTCGCAGGCGCTCACGGCTGCCGGCATCCACTACCAGCACGAGCGCGCCCTCGGTGCCCCGCGCGCCGTGCGCCATCGGCTACGCGAGGATAAGGATTTCAGGCGCTACTTCAACGGCTTCCGCGAATACCTCGCTACCCAGGAAATGCTCCTCGATCAGCTCGCGCGCACGCTGACGGGCCGCGTGGCACTCTTGTGCTTCGAGCGCAACCCCGCCGAGTGTCACCGCTCGGTCGTCGTCGCAGCCATCGCACGGCGGCTAAAGATGGACTTTCGGCACTTGACCGCAGGCGATGCCCAGCTGCCACCAAAAGACCCGCATACGCATCCTCGTCAAACCCTTCCCGCAACATAGCGAGAAGTTGCGAAAAAAAGTGCGAGGAGACGCTCCGGTCTCGCTGTCGTAGTACTGACGGGAAGCGCAGGTTGTAGGGGAACGGAGTAATCGGCAACGGCGTCCGATCAGTAGTCGACTGGCTCATGGCGGAAGCTAACGCCCGTCCAGAAGTAGACGTCGACTTCGTACTCTGCTGTTCCCGCATCAAACAGAGCAATGACGTCAGCCGCTGCGACGCCAAACTTACGAGCAGAGGCGCTATCGAAGAACTGACCAGCCTTAGCCCCGTGGACGAAGTAGTTCGTGGCACCCGATGGAATCTGCTCGAGCACTTCGGTTTTGTAGCCTGTCTCAGACTGCACGAACGAGAGCAGCTTTCCCTGTCCCGCATTCTCACCACTTCCCACGACCAGAACCGCGATGGCCTTGTTGTTGGCACCGGCAAGCCTTCCCCCGGCAATTCCAGGGCATCCCACCGGGTTCTCCGCTTGCCAGCGATCTCGCGCGGAGGAGCTGAGCCGGTCTGGGCTTTGAAGGACCCAACCGCCAAATCGCTCCGAGAGCACGCGCGAGACCTCCGGTGGTAGAGCGTTACACGCGTCAGCAACGGCGGCCGTCTTAGCCGCTACCGGCTGCCCATCTCCGAATGCGGCGCCAGTCATACTCACACCCGCCGCAGCGATCAGGAGGCACCAAATAGTCGTTCTGCCGATCATAGGTGTAGATCCTCAACTGCTGCACTGCGACGAGCCGCAACTGGCCGCCGGTAAATCACCGCGACCTCCTCGCTTACCCTTGGGAATCTGCATGTGGATGTGATCCCCCGTAGAGTTCTTAGAGGGATGCAGTTTCTCGTCGAGCGCAAAACCAGCGCCGCACCCGCCAGCTGCACATAGGATTCTCGCGGCGTCCGACGGATTGGCTGGATACGCGACATCAACAGCCACACCGTTCGCATGCGGGGTTCCCGCCGGGTGGACGCTTGAGATCCTGCTGGTGGACGTCACCAGGAGGTGCAGACCGGTTTTCGACTCGATGCAATTCAGAAGCGCTTGAATTACGGGCGAGGGAGCCGGAACCCCCGGCGCTACGGTGTACAGACCAAACGGATCAGCGCCATCGACTGGATCGCCATCGGCGTACACGTACAGGTTGCTGGTCTGCTCGAGCCCACCGGGGTCTGGCTGGATATATCTATCGGTGATCGGGTCGTAGTCTCGGTTGACGTTTTGATTGAGCCCTGTTTCCACCTGGTAGTACTGTCCCGGGAAGCGCAGGTTGTAGGGGAACGTCCCGCTTCGCCATTGGCTAAATACAGTCACCGTGGCCACAGGCCACCCCTAGATGGATTCCGAGCAGCACGGCCGCCATCGCCACCACGTACACGGCCGCCCAGATGGCCCGCTGTGCTCCCCTTAGGCGCTGTGCCGCCAGCACACACGTAGTGCCGAGGAGAAGAGCCACACCGAACGCGATCCACCACCTCACTTCATGTGTTCCCAGAAACGGGAGATTTCCCCGCGCGAGGCTCCACGAATAGGCTAGGTGAACATACGCACCAAACGCTAGCGGGATACCAATCCACGCAACTAGATACAAAAGAACCTTGTTCATAGGTCAATGCTGCGGTGGCAACGGAATCGGATTCTCGTAACCGGGAAGTTGGAACTGACCGCTAATCGCAGGCGGCGTCGCTCCTACAGCCTGGAGTACCCCAGATACAAATGAGTTGCTGTTGTATTGGCCAGGAGGCATTGCTCCGGTCATGCTCGGAAAACTGTAGGGCAGGTTATTTTGATAACTCGCGGCTGCGGAAATAAGCGCTCGAATGAAGTCGCAGTCACTCATTCCAGCCGGTGGGTGTACGACTTGCTTAAACTGAGCATTCGAGATGGAGTCGCCCGGATAGTTGAACTTGCTGATGAGAAATCCACCCAGTGGATAACTGGGTTGCGCGCCTAGGGTGAGCGGCCAATTACCACTGCAGTGGCACGGATCGTCGGGCTTCAGGTAGAGCGCAGCATGATCAGAGGGCGGGATCGTGTACTTTCCGAGTGGGGTAGCGGCCGCATGCCCGATCACCTCCACTAGCAGTCCCAGCGGGTCGAATGCCGAGATCGGATCGTCGCTCGTGTATACATAGGTCGAATAACCCCCGCCCCCGAGCCCGATCGGATCGGACTCGACGTATCGACCTACGACTGGGTCGTAGTCCCGATTCCAGTTCTGGTTAAGTCCGGTCTCGCTGTCGTAGTACTGACCTGGGAATCTCAGGTTGTAGGGGAAGGCCCCGAGGCCTGCTGGGTTCTGGTTCGGTGCCGCGGCACCGAAGGGATCGGTGTCCCATCGCCAAGCGAGCGTACCAGTGGTCGGCTGCGCGACCTTGCGTGGGGTGTTCAGGTGATCGGTGTGCACGTAGTAAATGTTCACCCCGCCTGAGCCATTGGGCTGAAGCGTTGCGACCGGGATATCTCCCAGCCAGATCGTCTCCTCAACAAGGCTTCCGCTGCCATTGTACTCGCCGAGGAGGTGTCCGGACTCATCCTGCATGAACAGAGTTGTCCCTGCTGACCCCGACTTCTCTATCAACTGCCCGAGGGCGTTATAGAGGTAGTCGGTTGTGTTTGCGGCTTCCATTCGGCCGCGATCGTTATAAGCAAAGCTCAACGATCCGTAACCTGTGGTGTGACCCGCCGCGTCGTAGCTATAGCTGCGACTGAGCGTTCCCGTGATCGCGCTCAGCTGGTTACTGGTTGAGCTCACCGAAAACGTGTTCGGTGTGGTTCCGGTCTGGGTGAGCTGGTTGCCATCGGCATCGTAGGTCCAGCCATCGGTAATCGCGGTCGTCGTGGCGCTCGTCAGCCGGTCGAGCACGTCGTACCCGTACGACCAGGTAAGCGAGCTGTTCGATGAGTCGCTGATGCCGGTGATCCGATTCGCATTGTCGAAGCTGTAGCCGAGCGTGACTCCGGCCGTCACGATCTGGCTGATCAGCCCGTCGCCGTTGAAGGCCCGGCTCACCGTGCTGCTGTCGCCCCACGCCCAGCCGTTCACGCCGCCGAAAGGTTCGTACGTGACGCCGGACAGCACAGTGGTACCGTTAACAGTGATGCTCGTGACCTGGTGATTGCTGTTGTACCCGTAGGTCACGGATTGGCCAGACGGGGTCACGAGAGAAGTCTGGTCTCCATTCGTATAGCCATAGCCCACCGACAGGTTCAGGGTCCCAACCGTCAGGCCCTTGCCCACGACCCGGCCGAGCGTGTCGTAACTCCAGGCGAGTGAGTGGTTGGCATCCGAGGCGCTCGTCAGTCGCCCTTTGCCATTGGTCCCCGAGTCGTAACCGAGGGTGATCGTCTGATCGCTCGTCCCGCCAAGGGAGTAGACGATCGAGGTCGCTCGGTTCGCAGCATCGTAGCTATACGTCGCAACCGCGCTCCGAGCATCGGTCGAGGTCGAGAGATTTCCGCCGGAGTCGTACGTATTGCCGGCTGTGCCCGTGTCCGGGCTTACCTGGCTCGTGACATCCCCAAAGCCATTGTAACTATAGCTCGTGGTCAGGCTCCGGGGGTCCTGCACCGAGGTGAGATCGTCCTCGGCATCGTAAGCGAAGTAGGTGTTGCCGCTGTTCGGATCGGTGATCTGGTCCAGCCGGTTGAGCGCGTCGTAGGCGTTCGATGTGTTGCGGCTTAAGGGTGCAGCAATCGAGGTCTGATTGGCATTACTGTCGAAGCCGTACGTGGTCGTGACGGCCGAGGTGTTCGCGGCGTTGATGTCCTGGTAGAGCTCGTTTAACGAGTTGAAGACGCGCGTGTGCGTGCGGTGCAGGTTATTGGACGGATCGTACGTCTTCTCCGCGGTGCGGTTCCCCATGGCATCGAGCGTGTACTGGATCGAGTCCCCCGCCCCGTCGCTGATCTTGGTGAGGCGGTGAGCATTGTCGTAGGTGTAGACGACGTAGCTGCTATCCGGGAGCGTCACCTGCTTAAGCAGCCCCGTCGGGTAGTAGCTGAAGCTCGTGGTCTCGGTGCCCACCTTGCGCGATGTGAGGCGCATGCGGGCATCGTAGGTCAGCGTGGTGACCACGCTGTTCGGATCGGTGATCGTGAGCGGCTGACCATAAGCGTTATAACTGTTGTAGGTCGTGACGAGCCCGACCGGATCGGTCACGGTTGCCAGCTCACCGCATTGGGTGCCGGTCGAGCAACTGTTGTATGTATACGTGGTTGTGCTGTTGAGATCGGTCCGTGGTCCCTTCGCGGTAAGCACCTGGCCGTAGCTGCTGTACGTATAGGTCCATTTCCGCGTGACATTGGGCGTGACCGTCGTGTCGGTGATCGTCCTGGTGAGGGTGTTGCCGGAGCTATCGTAGGTAAATCCGGTCGTCCGGTTGGCCTCGGTGATGAGGTCCGGCTGCCGCCAGACGGAATCCCACTGCGTCGAGATCGTCCGTGCGACGGAGGTTCCGTACGCCTCGGTGCGCGAGGTCTCCAGATTCCTCGTGAGATCGA
>JASHQW010000213.1 GCA_030038875.1 Gammaproteobacteria bacterium
CCCGGCCGAGACGCACGGCGAGGCCGCGGCCCCCGTCTCGGTCCCACGCGACGTACTGCCCGAGCTGCCGGCGGCAGCGTCACCGGTCGTCGAGTGGCCGCCGGACGAGGCGCGCCGCATCGTCGCGCTGCGCCTGGTGGCGCCGCAGCCCGAGCGCTTCGCGGGCCGCTCGCTGCGCCAGGCCCTCGCGGCGGAGGGCTTCGTGCTCGGCCGCTTCGATATCTTCCACAAGGGCGATGAGACGCAGCGTGCGATCCTGAGCGCCGCGAGCCTCACGCGCCCCGGCACCTTCGACGCGCAGACCATGGACTCGCAGCATTTCGGCGGGCTGTCGCTGTTCGCCGTGCTGCCGGGACCGATGTCGCCGCCCGAGGCCTTCGAGGAGCTCGTGACCACCGCGCGCAATCTCAACGACCGGCTGTGCGGCGTGCTGCAGGACGAGGGCGGCACGCCGCTCACGCCGGCGCGCATCGCGAGTCTGCGCGAGCGCCTCGCGAGCGGGGCGCCCTCGTGACAGTGCGCCCGGCGGCACGTGCCGCCGAGTTGCGCGAGCAGCTCAAGCAGCACGACTACCGCTATTACGTGCTCGACGAGCCGTCGATTCCCGACGCCGAGTACGACCGTCTGATGGCGGAGCTGCGCGCCCTCGAGGCCGCGCATCCCGACCTCGTCACGCCCGACTCGCCCACCCAGCGAGTCTCGGGGACTCCGAGCGCCGCCTTCGGTGAGGTCGTCCACCAGGTGCCGATGCTCTCACTCGACAACGCCTTCAGCGAGGAGGACCTCGCGGCCTTCGACCGCCGCATACACGAGCGCCTCGAGGTGCAAGGCGACCTCGATTACGTCGCCGAGCCCAAGCTCGACGGGCTCGCCATCGCCGTGATCTATCGCGCTGGCAGGCTCGAGCAGGCCGCGACCCGCGGCGACGGCGTCACCGGCGAGGACGTGACGGCCAACGTTCGCACGGTCCGCAGCGTGCCGCACCGGCTGCGCGGACGCGTGCCGCCGCTCATCGAGGCGCGCGGCGAGGTGTTCATGCCGCTCAAGGGCTTCGAGCGCATGAACGCCCGCGCGCGCGAGCGTGGCGAGAAGGTGTTCGTCAACCCGCGCAACGCCGCCGCCGGGAGCCTGCGCCAGCTCGATCCGCGCGTGAGCGCGGCGCGTCCGCTCGACGCCTTCTTCTATGGGCTCGGCGTGCTGGACGGCGCCCCGCTCCCCAAAGGGCAGGCGGAGCTGCTCGACTGGCTGCGCGCGCTGGGACTCCCGGTCTCGCCGGACACGCGCGCGGTGCGCGGCGTGGCGGGGTGCCTCAGCTACTACCGGGAGATGGCCGCGCGGCGCCGCTCGCTCCCGTATCAGATCGACGGCGTCGTCTACAAGCTCGAGTCGCGCGCCGACCAGGAGCGGCTCGGCTTTGTGTCGCGCGCGCCGCGCTGGGCGATCGCCCACAAGTTTCCGGCCGAGGAGGCGCTCACGGTCGTGCGCGACATCGAGTTCAACGTGGGCCGCACCGGCGCGCTCACGCCGATCGCACGCCTCGAGCCGGTGTTCGTCGGCGGCGTGACCGTGAGCAACGTGACGCTGCATAACATCGATGAGGTGCACCGCAAGGACGTGCGGGTCGGCGATACGGTCGTCGTGCGGCGCGCGGGCGATGTGATTCCGGAGCTGGTGAGCGTCATCCTGGACAAGCGGCCGATGAAGGCCGGGCGGCGGACCGAGCCGCAGTCGCGGCAGGTCGAGCTGCCCGCCCGCTGCCCGGTGTGCGACTCCCTCGTGCTGCGCGTCGAGGGCGAGGCGGTGGCGCGCTGCACCGGGGGCTTCACCTGCCGCGCGCAGCGCCAGGAGGCGCTGCGCCACTTCGCCAGCCGGCGCGCGCTCGACATCGAGGGGCTCGGCGACAAGGTGGTCGAGCAGCTCGTGGAACACGAGCTGGTCCGCTCACCGGCCGATCTCTACTCCCTCACGGCGGAGCAGCTTGCCGGGCTCGAGCGCATGGGCGAGAAGTCGGCCGCGAATCTCGTGGCCGCGATCGACAGATCCAAGGACACGACGCTGCCACGCCTCCTCTACGCGCTCGGCATCCGCGAGGTCGGCGAGGCCACCGCGCTCGCGCTCGCGCGCCACTTCGGCACGCTCGAGGCGCTGATGAAGGCGGGCGAGGAGGAGATTCAGCAGGTCGAGGACGTCGGTCCTGTCGTCGCCGCGCAAGTCGCAGCCTTCTTTGCTTCAGTGGATCACACGAATGTTATCAAAGCCTTACGTAAGAAAGGTGTGAAATGGCCTGAAGTAGCGCGCGCGCCCGCCGGCGCGGGCGCGGCGCTCGCCGGCCGCACCTTCGTTCTCACCGGGGCACTCGGGTCGATGACGCGCGAGGAAGCCGAGGAGGCGCTCACCGCGCGCGGCGCGAAAGTATCGGGCAGCGTCTCGAAGAAGACGAGCTACGTCGTGGCCGGGGCGGATCCCGGCTCCAAGCTCGCGCGCGCGCGCGAGCTCGGGATCCCGGTGCTCGATGAGGAGGGGCTGCGCGCGCTGCTTCGCGGAGGTTGAAGCAGCGCGCGGCCTCAAAGCTGCATCAGCTCTTCGGCGCGGCGGGGGGGGCCGCAGGCGCTGCGGGCGCCGCCGGTGGCGGTGCCGGTGCCAGCGCCGGTGCGGGCGTGCCCGCCGCGGCGCCCGACGCGCCCTGATCGAGCATCTTGTTGACCTGCGCGGTGCGCATCAGGTCGTCGATATAGTCCTTGAATTTCTTGCGCTCGATCTCCTGCTCGATGCGGGGCTTGCGCTGCTCATAGGGTTGCGGGCTGAGCGGGCGCGCCTCGACGAGCTGGACGACGTGCCAGCCGAAGGTGGTCTGCACCGGCGTCTTGGTGTACTCGCCGGGCTTCAGGGACTCGAGCGCCTTCATGAACTCGGGCGGCACCGACTCGGGTCGGATCCAGCTCAGGTCGCCGCCGTTGCTCTTGGAGGGATCCATGGACTCCGCCTTGGCGAGGTCCTCGAACTTCTCGCCGCGCCCGAGCCGCTGGATGACCTTCTCTGCGAAGGGCTCGGTGGCGACCAGGATGTGGCGTGCGTGGTACTCGGTCTTCGGCGCCGCGGCGACGTAAGCGTCGTACTCGGCGCGCAGCTCCGCATCGGTCGGCTTCTTGTCCTTCAGGTAGCGGTCGCCCACCGCCTGTCCGAGCACGTTGAGCCGTGACAGCTCGAGGATGTAGGCGGTGTCGCCGCTCTTGTCGAGACCTTCCTTGACGGCCTGCTGCGCGATCACCTCGCCGTGCACCATGTTGTCGAGCAGCTTGCCGCGGACGTCGGCGGGGAGCTCCGCGGAGGTTTTGCCGGTGACGCTCTTGACATAGAACTCATAGAGGTCCCGCGAGATGGGCTGGCCGTTGACGGTCGCCACCGGCGGCGAGGTGTCGGCCGGAGCGCTCGCTTTGGGCTGGCAGGCGCTCAGGGCGCCCAGGGCCGCGGCCAGGAGGAGGAGGCGCGAGAGGTTCATGGTCATAGGAGGTATCCCGGTAGTTGCCACAGGTCAATCGTTCTCGTCGGCGGTGCGCGCCGTGATGTTGAGCGCGTGCACCGAGCTCGCGAGCAGGGAGCCGAGCGCGGCGTACACCATGCGGTGACGCTCGAGGCGCGAGCGTCCGCGGAAGGCGTCCGACACGAGCCGCACGCGGAAATGGCCGCGGCCGGCCGCGGCGTGGCCGGCGTGCCGCGCGCCGTCGTCGATGATCTCGAGCGCGCTCGGCGCGAAGGCGCGCTCGAGCGCCGCACGCATCGTGGTGAGCACGTCAGCGGGTGCGTCCATCGCCACTCTCGACGGCCTGCTCACCCGGCGGTGCCGCGCGCGCCGCGAGCCACAGCACCTGCACCAGCAGGAACAGCACCATCAGCACGAAGTCGACCAGTTTGAGCGCCACCCAGGCGCGCTCGCTGAGGTAGCGCAGCACCACGATGTTGAGCGCGCCGAGCAGCGCGTAGAACGCGGCCCAGAGCAGATTCAGCCGCCGCCACAGCGCCGCGCTGACGCGCAGCCGCTCGCCGAAGGCTTCGGCGAGCGTGGCGCCGAGCAGCCGCTCGGCGAGCGTGCGCGCGCCGATCCAGAAGCTGCCGATGAAGGCGAGGCTTACCAGCCAGAAAAACACCGTGGGCTTCCACTGGATGAACGCGCGGTCGTGCAGCGCGAGCGTCGCGCCGCCGAAGATCAGCACCAGCACGGTGGACAGCGCGTGCATCGGCGGAATGCGCCTCAGGCGCAGCCAGTCCGCCGCGAGCAGCATCAGCATGGCGCCCATCAGCACCGCCGTGGCCGCGTACAAGCCGCGCAGGTAATACGCCACCACGAACGCCGCGAGCGGCGCGAACTCGGTCAGGGCCTGCATGGGAGAATGGAGTGCGACACCCAGGGTGTACGGAGCAAACGGCCGCGTATATTGTCACGGGAGATCCCCGACGAATAGCCCTCCGACACGACCTGCCATGGCCGAGTTCCTGGAACTGCACCCCGTCACTCCGCAGCCGCGGCTCATCCGCCGTGCCGCCGAGATCGTGCGCGCCGGCGGTCTCATCGCCTACCCGACCGATTCCTGCTACGCGTTTGGCTGGCACCTGGGCGACAAGGGACCGCTCGAGCGCGTGCGCCGCATCCGCCAGGCCGACCGCCATCATCACTTCACCTTCGTTTGTGCGAGCCTCGCCGAGGTCGGGCGCTTTGCGCTCATCGAGACCTGGCAGTTCCGCATCCTCAAGGCGTGCCTCCCCGGTCCCTACACGTTCCTGCTGCGCGCCACGCGCGCGGCTCCTCGCCGCCTGCAGCACGAGCGCCGGCGCACTATCGGTGTGCGCATCCCCGACCACCCGGTGCCGCAGCTGCTGCTGAAGGAGCTCGGCGAGCCGCTCATGAGCTCGACGCTCATGCTGGCTCACGACCCGCAGCCGCTCACCGAGGCACGCGAGATCGAGCGGCGCCTCGCGCACGACGTCGACGCGATCCTCGACGGGGGGGACTGCGGCGTC
>JASHQW010000214.1 GCA_030038875.1 Gammaproteobacteria bacterium
ACCTTATAGGAGTTGTTGAACGAGCAGAATACGAAGGCATCTTCCGGCAGGCCCGCCGCGGCGCGCGTCGGCCGATGCTCGCTGACGCGCCGCCGGTCGTCGTTGGCCTGAAAGCACTCGGGAAGATAGATCACCTGCTCCGAATAGAAGCGCTCGGACCCCGGCGGAATGACGAAGTCGTCGGCAAGTATGTAGTCCCAGTGCGCGCTCCCCATGGTGCCGGGGTAGCCCAGATAGTTGACCTGCACCGGGGCCGGGCGGCTGGCGAACAGCGTCTTGCGTCCACCCCTGGTATATCCGTGCAGGTCGACCGCGATGTCGATCTCCAGCTCGCGCAGCAGCAGCGCGATCTCGCGATCGCTGCGGGCACGCACGTCCAGATGTCTCGGCAGGGCAGCGCGGATGCGCTGCGCCAGGGGCGATGCGTCATCGCCGAGCGAGATGCCGAACACCTCGAAGCGCTCGCGGTCGTGTTGTTCGAGCACTCCGGCAAGCAAATGCGACACGGGATGCTGGCCAAAGTCGGCCGATACGTAGGCTACACGGATGCGCTCATGGCCGTAGCGCTCGCCACGCCACAGCGGCGCCACGCTGCCGCCGGTGCGCGCCGCGGCCGCCAGGCGTGCGCATTCGAGCTGCGCGGCGGCCCCATCCGATATCGCCACAAAGTCCAGCGGACGGCTCGCCGGCTTGCCGCCTCTCACCCGCTCGATGACGCTCGCGACGTCCCTTGTCCGGTCACGCCAGTCGCAGCAGTGCTGACGGCACCAAACCAGGTGCCCGAGCGCCGCATCGTGACCGGAATCGAGCTCGCACACCTTCACCAGCGCCTGCACAGCCTCCGGGTAGCGCTGCAGGCGGCTGAGCGCCTGTGCGCGGTTGCTCAACGCGCGCACGTGGTTGGGGTTAACGGCCACGGCGCGTTCGAAGCGCATCAGCGCCCCAGCATGCTCGCCGATATGCGCCAGCGCGACCCCGCTGTTGTTGAGCGCATCGCAGTCCTCCGGGCGCAGCTCGAGCGCGCGGTCATAGCTCGCCACTGCCTCGCCGTAGCGTTCGAGCTCCTGCAACGCGTTGCCACGGGCGAGGTGCGCGCCGGCAAAATCCCGGCGCAGACGCAACGCCTCATCGCAGCTCGCCAGCGCCTCCGCCGGCCTCTTGAGCGACAGCAGCGCAGTGCTGCGATTGTTGAGTGCCTCGGGAAATTCCGGCTGCAGGCCCAGTGCCCGGTCGAAGGCTGCCACTGCATCCGCGGCGCGGCCGAGCCGGAACAGTGCGTTGCCGCAGCCGTAGTGCGTGTCGGGATCCCGCGGGGCGAGCCGCGCCGCACACTCGAAGCTCTCGAGAGCCTCTGCGTTCCGGCCGAGCGTAATGAGGGCTACACCGCGGCTCTTGTGCGCCTCCGTCTGCGCTTCAGTCATGCACAGCCCGCTGTAAGACAAACGTATTGCACAGTGACATTCACGAAACTTTCATCCGGATGTCAAAGCGATCCACTTCAATGCTCGCTCTCAGGTGTTGAAAATGAGCAACGAGACAGGCGGCCCCAGTGAGCCGCGCTGCGCGGGCGCCGCGACGCCTGGCGGCGGCGGACCCGGCGATCTCAGGCGCGTTCTGATCATCGAGCGCGACCCCGAGTCCGTGCAGGCGCTGCGCGGCAGGCTCACGCAGGCCGGCTTCCACGTGCGGGTCGTGGCGGGCGATGAGGGTGCTGCGGCATTCGCGGCCCTCGCGGAGCAGCCGCACCTCGTAATGCTCGACTGGGACCTGCCGGCCGTGATCACCATGCAGCTCGTGCATCACGCGCGCCGCCGCTCCTCGGACGATCAGCCGCGTCTGATGGCCTTCTCGAGCTTTGCCGGCGAGCAGCATGTGGTATCGGGCTTCGAGCAGGGCGTCGACGACTACGTCGTCAAACCGTACTCCGTGCCCGAGGTGGTCGCCCGGGTGCGGGCGGTGCTCCGCCCGCGGCGCGGCTATGCGCCCGCGACGCGCGAGCGACTCGAGTTCGGCCTGCTCAGCCTCGATGCGGCGTCGAAGCGCCTGACGGCGCATGGCCGTACGGTGAGATTGCGAACCATGGAGCTGCGACTGCTCGGATTCCTCATGCGCCACCCCGAGCGCGCCTTCACCCGCGAGGCGCTGCTCAAGCATGTCTGGGGCCTCGACGCCCGGGCGAGCCGGCGTGCCGTGAACGTCACGGTGCAGAGAGTGCGTCAGGCGCTCGCACCCCACGGCGGCGCCGAGTACCTGCAGAGCGTTCGCGGCGTGGGCTACATCCTCTCCCAGCGCGCGTCGTGCTGAGCGCACGCAACGCGCCGCTATCACCCGCTGCTGCCCCGGAGCGCGGCAAGCGCGGCACGAGCGTCATCGGCGCCGGCAAACCTCGCCGATGCGGCGAGCGCGGCCTCCAGGTCCTTGCGCGCCCCCGCCGAATTCCCTGAGCGCCACTCGGCCATCCCGAGGTGATAGCGAAACTCGGGCGAGTTTGGCTGGCGCTCGACGGCGCGCTCCAGCACCGGCAGCGCCTGGGCGTATTCGGCACGCTTGAAATGCACCCAGCCGTTGGTATCGAGGAGCCTGCCGTCGCTTGAGGCGGTGAAGGGCGCGCTCAGGTCACGCGCCTGATCGAGACTCGCCTGGTCGGTCCGGTACCTGACGAGGAGCAAGGCGAGATTGTTGGCGACAATCTGGGAGCGCGGATTTCTCCGGTAGCAATCCTGGTAGAGCGCGATGGCATCGCCCGAGCGGCCCTGGCTCTCGTAGAAGAGCGCGAGCTCGGTCACCGCTTGCGGCTCGGCCGGTGCCGCCCTGATGCTGGCCTGATAGGCGGCGATCGCACCCGGTATGTCGTGAGCCGCGACCTTCGCCAGGGCGAGATTGCGGTAGGGAATCCACCAGTCCGGAGCCACGGTCGTCGCGCGGGTCAACGTATCGCTGGCCAGCGGTACGTTGTGCTGCGCCAGGTACATCTCGCCGAGGAGATTCAAGAGATGAGCATCGGGTGGCCCCCGGTCCGCGGCGCGCCTGACCTGCGCGATCGCCTGATCACCCTCACCCCGCGAGAGCATCAGCCGCGCGAGCGCCGCCAGTGCATCGAAGGCCCGCGGTTGGAGCGATAGCGCGCGCTCGAAGTCCATCTGCGCCTCGCCGGGTTGCTTGAGGCCCTCCGCGGCGAGTCCGGCGAGGTACGGGCCCGCAGCGGCCTGAGGCCGCAGCGTCCCGAGGTCCTGCGCGGCAGTGCTCGCCCGGGTGTAGTCGTGGCTGGCAAGGTAAGCGATGGTGAGCTCCTCGCGCGCCGCCGCATCGGCGGGGGCGCGCTGGACGGTCTCCTCGAGCAGGCTGACCGCCCGATCGGGGCGCTGCGCCTGCAGCAGCACCTTGGCGAGATCGACGCGCACTCCTGTATCGGCAGGGGCGAGATCCATCGCGTTGCGCAGCGTCTCCTCCGCGAGCGTCGTGTCGCCGTTCTGCGCAAGCGCGCTGGCGAGCAGCCGGTAGACACCGACCGCCTGCGGCTGGTCGCGCAGCACCGCACGCAGGTCGGCGATGGCCGCCGTGGGGTTGGCGCGCACAAGCGCCATCTCGCCGCGCTGCAGCAGGGCGTCGTTGTCACGCGGACTCGCCTCGAGCACCTGCGCGATGAGCTTGTCGGCATCGCCGGCGCGGCCCTGTCCCCAGGCGATTCTCGCCATGCGATCCTGTGCCACGAGTCCCTGCGGTCCGGCGCGATCGCGCTGCGCAACCTCCTGGTAGACGCCGATCGCCTCAGGCAGGGCCCCCGAGCGCTGCAGCAGCTCGCCGAGCCCGAGACGCAGCTCGTTGTTATCGGGTTCCCGCGCGATGAAGTCGCGCAGCAGCTGCTCCCCCTCGCCGCGCGTGCGCTGCGTGCTGATGAACTCGACCAGCGCGATCTTCACCTCGTTGTTGGCGGGCAGCGCCGCGACCGCGTCCTCTAGCACCTTTTGCGCGTCAGCGAGTCGCTTGGCGCGCACGTAGAATCTTGCGAGCTGGTAGCGGTAGCGCGGCTCGCGCGGCGCGAGCGCGATGAGGCGGCGCAGCTGCTCCTCCGCCTTGGCCGGCTCCTCCCCTGCCAGGTACAGGTCTGCCAGCGCCTCGTTGAGCTCTAGCGAGCCCGGTTGCCTCTTTACTGCGGCGCCAACCAGGGCGGTGGCGGCGGGAATATCCCCGTCGTGGCGGTACATGCCGGCCCGCGCTTCGATCGTCTCGGGATCGTCAGGATCGAGCTTGAGGGCACGATCGACGTCGGCTATCGCCTGCGCCTCGTTGCCGAGCTTCTGCTGCCCAACGCCGCGCAGCGTGAGAAGCACCGGGTCGTCCGGATGCGCCTTGAGTGCCGGCTCGAGGGTCTTCATGGCCTGCTCGGCGGCGCCGGCGAACAGCAGGACGCGTGCCAGGTGGGCGCGCACATCGGCGTTCTCCGGTGCAAGGTCGACGGCCGACTGATACAGCCCGATCGCCTCGCGCAGGCGCGCGAGCTTCTCGAAGGTGCGCCCCGCCATGAGACGCGCTCGCGGATTGCGCGGCTCGATCTGCATGGCATTACGGAAGTCGACGCTCGCCTTGGAATACTCGCCTGCCGCGAAGTGCTCCTCGCCGCGCTTGAGGTACGCATCGAAGCGCGACTGCGCCCCCCCGCAGCCGCCCACGCCGACCGCCACGGCGACGATGAGCGCCGGCAACGCTCCGCGCCCGGCGCGCAGCCCGCGGCCGCCTGTCACGCGGGGCAGAGTGCGCCCGAGCCAGAGCAGTGTTAATACCAGGAGCAGCAGCGTGTCGAGCGCACCGCCTCCGCCGCCGCTGCTGGCCGGTGTCACCGTCACCTTCACGGACTGCGTTACCGTACCCCCCGGACCGCTGCAGCTGAGCGTGAACGTCGTGTCCGAGGTGAGGGGATTGCTCGTGACGGTGCCGCTCGTCGGCTCAGCGCCGCTCCAGCCGCCCGAGGCCGTGCAGGAGGTGGCGTTCTGGGTCGACCAGATGAGGTCGACGGTGCCGCCCGATCCAACCTGCGGGTTATCGACACTCAGGTTCACGACGGGGGGCGGCGGCGCCGGGGCGACCGTGAGGGCAAAGGTCCCGGCCTGCGCGCTGCCGCTCGGCTGGGCGAGGAAGTTGATGGAATAGATTCCGGCAGTCGCGGCGAAATTGAAGGTGCCGCCGCCGAAGATCGAGCCGAGCTGCTGCGTCCCCTGCGTGACGATCGTGTCGTAGGTGGCAAAGCCCGCCGGGAAGCCGAGGTCGGTTGCCGTGACGCTGTAACTGCCGGCCGCGGTGACCGCGACCTGTTGAACGCTGAAGAGAGTACCGACCGCCTGTGTCGTCTCAAACGCCGCCGCGCCCCCCGCTGCGGGAGCGAGGTCGATACCGAACAGCCCCCCGGCGGCTCCGGCCTGAGCGAAGGCGATCAGGGAGATCGGGCCGGTCGCGGCACTGACCGCCGCGTTGCCCGCAGCCGTCAGCGGCTTGCCAACGATCGCGCTGCCCTGCACTACGGCGAGGCTCAGCGTGCTGAGAGCCGCCGGAAACTGGAAGTCGGCGAGACTCAGGTTGTAGGAGCCGGCAGCCGCGATCGTGCTGTCGAAGTCGAATCCGGATTCGTCGCTGCCGGAAGCGGTCACCGCGCGCGCCGTAGCGAGGGCAGCCCGGCCACCCTGGGTGACCTGCACCGCGTAGCTGCCGGCTGCGGGAGCGGCGGCAGGCGCGGCTGCGTAGGTGAACACCTCGTAAGTGGCACTGCTCGCCGTAAATGCCTGCGAGCCGCTGGCGGACAGCTGCACTGCGCTTTGCCCGGTGAGGGTCGCGACCGCCTCGAGCTGCGAGAGCGCCGCCGGATACTTGAGGTCCGTAACGGCGAGCGTCGCGCTGCCGGTGGTGAGTACCGCGCTGCCGACATGATTGACCGTGCCGGCGGCAACGGCACGGCCGTAGACGACGACGCCGCTGCCGTTGGTCACGACGGCGCCGTAAAGGCCGCCACCCGCCGCCGCAGCCGGAGCGCCCACCGCAAATAGGTCGTAGGTCGTGCCCGTCGTGAGCGCCACAGTCGTTTGCACGGCACCGCTCCCCGGCACCGGCAGGATGGCGAGCGGTGAGGTGCCGCCCGATGCGATGAGGAGCAGTGTGAGCGTCGAGAGGCTCTGCGGCATCGCGAAGTCCGTCAGCGTGACGGTGTAGGTGCCGCTGCTGCTCACGGTGAAGCTGTCGTCGAGCACGCCCTCGCCGTTCGGCAGCGGCTGCGCTGGCAGCGCCAGGGCGTCCTGAAAAGTGGCCACCTGGGTGCTTCCAGGACCAGTGACCTGGATGCCGATCGGGCCCGAGCCCGGGGTGCTGCCCGGCATGCCGACGACATGCAGTTCGTAGGTGCCGGCCGCGAGCGAGCTGAGGGTCAGCGTCCCGGCGCCTGCCAGCGGGCTGCCTACCAGGGCATCGCTGCTGTCCGTGACGGCGAGAGTCACGGAAGCGAGCGGCGCCGGGGGAGTCAGCGCCGCGCCGAGATCGGTGAGCGTGATCGTGTAGGTGCCGGCGGTGGTGGCGGAGAATGTCTCCTCCACCGGCACCGCGGTGGTCGGCGCCGCGATCGTCTGCACTTCGTTGAGAAGGGTCTGCGCTGCGGCGACGCTGCAGTACATGCCGCACCCGGCGGCGAGCAGCGCGATCGCGGCGATCGTGCGCAGAATCCGGGAGTCCACGCGACGCGGGAGCATGTATGGCTGTCCTCGAAGTGCGATGCGACGTGCGGCGTCGTTCGTGAAAATGGACCGGCAGTGTATTTACAAGCCGTGACGTTCGTATGACGAACGCAGCTGACGGCGGGCAGCCGTCAGCGGCCGCCGTGCTCGGCGCAGAACTCGGCGAGCCGCCGCACCGCGACGCGGTATTCCTGGTCGATCCAGGAGAACTCGAGCCAGAACTCCACCTGCGCCAGCGCCGTAGTGGTAGTGCGACTGGCGAGGAACAGCCGCAGCGCCTCGCTTCGGTGCGTGCCGAGCGCCTGCAGGTTCGCCTCGAGCGTGCCGAGCTCGCCGATGGCGCGGCGCGAGAGGATCTTCTGGCGCTGCCCCTGCGGCTTCAGGTCGCGCATGTGCGCAGCGCTTCGAGCTCCGCCGTGGCCTGGTCGAGCTCGGCGACCACTTCGCAATAGCGCCGCCACGCGTCGCATAACTGTGCGGATTCGTCCGGTGAAAGCCGCTCGAGCTCGCGCCGCGCTTCACTGTGCTCGGACTGAATCTGGCGATGGCGGCTTTCGAGGGCGTCGAGTCGCGCCCAAAACCGCTGATCGAGCCACTCGGCCGGCTGCAGCTCCGACGCACTCATGGATCCCCACCTGTGACGCGTTTCTTTGCCCGAAGGCGCCAAACGGTAGCGAAGGAGTGCTACAAACAGGTTGCAGCTGTCTACTTCTTCTCTTTCACAGGCCGCCGCCAGCCCTCGATGGTCTGCTGTCGGGCGCGGGCGACGGTCAGCTTGCCGCCCGGCACGACGCGGGTGACGGTCGAGCCCGCACCGATGGTTGCGCCCGCACCCACCACGATGGGGGCGACCAGCACGCTGTTGCTGCCGGTGTGCACGTCGTCCTCGACGACCGTGCGGTGCTTGTTGGCGCCGTCGTAGTTGGCGACGATGGTCCCGGCGCCGATGTTGACCCGGGCGCCGAGCTGCGCATCCCCGACGTAGGCGAGGTGATTGGCCTTGGAGCCCTCGCCGAGGCGCGAGTTCTTCACCTCGACGAAGTTGCCGATGTGCACGCCGCGCGCGAGCGTCGAGCTCGGCCGGAAACGTGCGAACGGCCCGATGTTGCAGTCGGGGCCAATCACTGCCGCGTCGATCACGCAGTACGCGAATACCTCCGTGCCGGCGCCGATCTCGCTGTTGCGGATGAGGCATCCGGGGCCCACCCGCACACCGTCGCCGAGCGCCACCTGCCCCTCGAGCACCACGTTCACGTCGAGAAACACGTCCGTGCCGTGCGTGACCGTGCCGCGTACGTCGAGCCTCGCGGGGTCCGCCACCGTGACTCCGCCGAGCATCAGCTCGCGCGCCGCCTGCGCGCGCCACGCCGCCTCGACCTGTGCGAGCTGTGCCTTGTCGTTCACCCCGAGGACTTCGATGGCCTGCGCCGCCAGCACCGGCTTGACCGCAATGCGGTCCTTCACCGCGAGCGCGATGACGTCGGTCAGGTAGTACTCGCGCTGCGAGTTGTCGGTCTTGAGGAGCGCGAGCCACTTGCGCAGCAGCCGCGCCGGCGCCGCCAGCACACCGGTGTTGCATTCGCGGATGGCGAGCTGCGCGCGGCTCGCGTCCTTCTGCTCGACGATGCGGCGCACGCTCCCGCTGCGGTCGCGCACGATGCGGCCGTAACCGGCCGGGTCGTCGGCCTTCATGGTGAGGAGGCGCACCTGCGCCCGTGCTCCGCCCGGCAGCAGCTGCGCGAGCGTGGCGCGGCGGATGAGCGGCACGTCGCCGTACAGCACCAGCACCGTGTGCCCGTCCGGGATGTGCGGCATGGCCTGGAGCAGCGCGTGGCCCGTGCCGCGGCGCTCCTCCTGCAGCGTCCAGGTGACCGGCTCCGCGGCGAGCTGCGCGCGCACGCGCTCACCGCCGTGCCCGTAGACCACGTAGACGGCGGCCGGCTCGAGCGAGCGCGCGGTGTCGATGACGTGTTTGAGAAGCGGCCGGCCAGCGAGCGGCTGCAGCACCTTCGGCAGCGCCGACCTCATGCGCTTGCCCTCTCCCGCGGCGAGGATCACCACCGAGAGCGGTGCAGCGGTGTCTGACATGGGGAAATTGTACCCTAGCGGGCGACGATCACCGGGCTGCCCCCGGTGGCGGCGTGCGAGGATTCGAGCTCACTGAGCTTGCGACGCATCTGCGCGCCCACGTAGAGCTGCGGGTTGGAATGCACCTGGTGCTCGCGGTCCTCGCGCTGCGCGATGAGCCGGGCGGCCCTGGCAAAGGCCTCCTCGAGCGAACCGCTCGAGGGCAGCGCTTCCTTGAGGAAGGCTTCGCCGAACCAGGTGAGATCGTTGCCCTCCTGGCAGCCGAAGGAGCTGTGGTCGGCATCGGAGGCGGTTACGATCACCGTGGTGTCGTTCTTCAGCGCATCGATGAACACGCCGGCATAACAGGCCGACACCACCACCACGCGCCAGCGGATCCCCGACTCGTCGAGCGCCTGGCGCAGGTCCTCGGGATCGATCTGCGCGAACGGCAGGGAGCCGTTGCGCACCTCGAGGCCGTCCTCCGAGCCGTGCGAGGTGAGAAACAGCACCAGCACGTCCTGCTGCGGATCCATGCGCCCGGCGAGGAGCTTGAGCGTCTGGCTTAGGCCCGAGAGGCTCGCGAGCGGCCAGGAGTCGCGGTCGCCGGCATCATTAATAAGGAGTACCGAGCGGTCCGCGGAGCCGAAGCGCGCCGCGAACACCTCCCGGGCGAACTGGGTCTCACGGCTGAAGACCTCCGGGTCGGCATCCCCCGCGAAGCCGACGAAGTAAGCGCGCGCGGCGCCGGGCTCCGAGGGCGTGACGCGCGCGACCACGGCGGCGATGCGCGCCGGCTGATCGTAGAGCAGCGCCTCGGTCGCGGCCGGGTCATCGTCCTCCTGGCTCCCCTCCGCCTCCGGCGGCACCCACAGGCGCGTGTCGAAGTCGAGCCAGGCGAGCGCCCAGGGTGAGGCGAGAACGAGCGCCACCGCGAGCAGCGCAGGCTTGAAGCGCGCCGCGCCGAAGGCCGCGCCGAGCACCCGCACCGCCAGCACCGCGAGGTAGATGACGGCGACCGTGGTCGTGAGCAGCGGCCGCTGCGCCACCCAGGCAAGATCGCCCGCGAGCCAGAAGACCGTGAGCACGAACGGCGCGACCGACAGCGCGACCGTGAGCAGCGCGCGCGTCGGCGCGGCGCGGCTCTGGGCCCGCGCGATGAGCGCGCAGGCGAGAAACCCGAGCAGCAGATAGCACGCCCAGCCGAAGAGGCCGTCGGCCATGAACTCGGCATGCCGCTCGGCGTGCAGCTTGTCGAGCGCCGCCCATACGCCGAGATTCACCGCCAGCAGCGCGGCGAGCTGGTCGAAGCCCACGGCGAAGCGCGGTGGCCAGCGGCGGCGCAGCGCCGCGACCGCCAGCCCGCCACTCAGGTTCTGTCTGAGTCCCGCGGCGAGGCCCGGCGCCGACGCCTCGGGCGCCGCCGGTGGGGGAGCTGCAGCGTCCGCCACGGGATTCAGCGGCTCAGCCTCGCAGCTTGCGCAGGCGCTGAATGACCTTCAGCTGCGCGATCGCGCGCGCGAGCTCGGCCTGCGCTTCGGCCAGGGTGATGTGTCCGGCACGATCCTTGAGCGCTTCCTCTGCGCGTTGCTTGGCGGCGAGCGCCGCCGCTTCGTCGATGTCCCGGGCGCGCAACGCCGTGTCGGCCAGCACCGTGACGCGCGTCGGCTGCACCTCGAGCGCGCCGCCGCCGACGAAGAAGTGGTGCTCCTCGCCGTCCGGGGTACGCACGCGCACCTCGCCCGGCTTCAGCAGGCTGAGGAGCGGTGCGTGCCGCGGCAGGATGCCCACATCGCCCTGCGAGGCCGGCGCGATCACCTCGGAGGCCTCGCCCGCGAAGAGCTCCCCCTCGGCGCTCACGATGTCGACGTGGATGGTGGCTGCTTCGGCCATGGCTACTGCAGCGTCTTCGCCTTGGCGACCGCTTCCTCGATGCCGCCCACCATGTAGAAGGCCTGCTCGGGCAGCGTGTCGAACTCGCCGCTGATGATGCCCTTGAAGCCGCGGATGGTGTCCTTCAAGGGCACGATCTTGCCGTCCTGCTGGGTAAAGGTCTTGGCGACGTTGAAGGGCTGCGACAGGAAACGCTGCACCTTGCGCGCGCGGTATACGGTGAGCTTGTCCTCTTCCGACAGCTCGTCCATTCCTAAGATCGCGATGATGTCCTGCAGTTCCTTGTAGCGCTGCAGCACCGCCTGCACGCCGCGCGCGGTGTTGTAGTGCTCCTCGCCCACCACCAGCGGATCGAGCTGGCGGCTGGTGGAGTCGAGCGGATCGACCGCCGGGTAGATGCCGAGCGAGGCGATCTGGCGCGACAGCACCACGGTGGCATCGAGGTGCGCGAAGGTGGTCGCCGGCGAGGGGTCGGTGAGGTCGTCGGCCGGCACATACACCGCCTGGATGGAAGTGATCGAGCCCGTCTTGGTCGAGGTGATGCGCTCCTGCAGCACGCCCATCTCCTCGGCGAGCGTCGGCTGGTAGCCCACCGCAGACGGCATGCGCCCGAGGAGCGCCGACACCTCGGTGCCGGCCAGCGTGTAGCGGTAGATGTTGTCGACGAAGAACAGCACGTCGCGGCCCCGGCCGCCGTCTTCGCGCGGCCCGTCCCGGAAGTACTCGGCCATGGTGAGGCCGGTCAAGCCGACGCGCAGACGGTTGCCCGGCGGCTCGTTCATCTGTCCGTACACCATCGCGACCTTGGAGTTGGCAAGGTCGTCCTTGTCGATGACGCCCGCCTCCAGCATCTCGTGATAGAAGTCGTTGCCCTCGCGGGTGCGCTCGCCGACGCCCGCGAACACCGAGAGTCCCGAGTACTGCTTGGCGATGTTGTTGATGAGCTCGAGCATGTTGACGGTCTTGCCGACGCCGGCGCCGCCGAAGAGGCCAACCTTGCCGCCCTTGGCGAAGGGCACCAGCAGATCGATGACCTTGATGCCGGTGACGAGCAGGTCGCGTCCGCCGGCCTGCTCCTCGAACGACGGCGGCGGCCGGTGGATCGGCAGGTACTCGTCAGCCTTGACGGGTCCGCGGTTGTCCTGCGGGTGGCCGAGGACGTCCATGATGCGCCCGAGCGTGCCCCTGCCGACCGGCACCGAGATCGGAGCGCCGGTCGAGAGCACCGCCAGTCCGCGCTTGAGGCCCTCGGAGGAGCCCATGGCGATCGTGCGCACCACGCCGTCGCCGAGCTGTTGCTGCACCTCGAGCGTGAGATCGACGTCCTTGAGCTTCAACGCCTCGTAGATGCGCGGAATCGACTCGCGCGGAAACTCGACGTCGATGACGGCGCCGATGATCTGGGTAATCTTTCCCTCGCCGGGAGTGGCCATAGTGCTTGTCCTCAAACCGCTGCCGCGCCGCCGACGATCTCCGAAAGCTCCTTCGTGATCGCAGCCTGGCGGGCCTTGTTGTAGATCAATTGCAATTCGTTGATGAGCTTGCCGGCGTTGTCCGTGGCCGCCTTCATGGCGACCATGCGCGCCGCCATCTCGGAGGCGACGTTCTCGACCGCGGCGCGATAGACCTGCGACTCGATGTAGCGCATGAGCAGGCCATCGAGAATGCCGGCGGCGTCCGGCTCGTAGATGTAGTCCCAGTGCTCCTGCAGCCCCTCCGTGTCGAGCGCTTCGATCGGCAGCAGCTGCTGCACGGTCGGCTTCTGCGTCATGGTGTTGACGAACTGCGCGTTCACCAGCAGGAGCCGATCGAGCTCGCCGGCCCGGTAGCCGTCCAGCATCACCTTGACGGTGCCGATCAGGTCCTTGACGTGCGGCTTGTCGCCGAGGTGCGTGACGTTGGCGAGGATCGGGAGACTCAGGCGCCGGAAGAAATTGAGCGCCTTGGTGCCGATCAGGCACAGGCTCACCGTCGCGCCCTTGCCCTGCCACTCGCGGATGAGCTTCAACGTCTCGCGGAACACGTTGGCGTTCAGCGCCCCGGCGAGTCCGCGGTCCGAGGAAATCACGATGATGCCGACGGCCTTCGGCTCGCGGGTCACGAGGAAGGGATGGCGGTAGTCGGGGTTGGCCTCGGTGAGGTGGCCGATGACCTCGAGCATGCGCTTGGCGTAGGGGCGCGCCAGCTTCATGCGCTCCTGGGCGCGGCGCATCTTGCTGGTCGCCACCATCTGCATCGCCTTGGTGATCTTCTGAGTGCTCTTGACACTCGC
>JASHQW010000215.1 GCA_030038875.1 Gammaproteobacteria bacterium
TCGGCGTCAGCGCGCACGCTCGCGCGCTTCTCAAGGGCACGATCCGGCATTTCTTCCATCTCGGCGCGGTCTACGACCTCGCCGCCGAGGCGAGCGAGCTCGAGCGAGCCAACGTGCTCGGGACGCGCAATGCGCTCGACCTGGCGCGCGCACTCGATAGCGGTTGCTTTCACCTGGTGAGCTCGATCGCGGTGGCGGGGCGCTATCGCGGGACCTTCACCGAGGAGATGTTCGCCGAGGGGCAGCATCTCGACCATCCGTACTTCCGCACCAAGCACGAGTCCGAGGCTCTGGTTCGCGCCTGCGGCATTCCGTGGCGGGTCTATCGCCCGGGAATGGTGGTCGGCCACTCCGTGAGCGGGGCGATGGACAAGATCGACGGCCCCTACTACCTGTTCAAGCTCATCCAGAAGCTGCGGGACGCGCTGCCGGCCTGGGTGCCGCTGATCGGCTTCGAGGGCGGGCACGTCAACTTCGTGCCCGTGGATTTCGTGGCGGCGGCACTCACGCACCTCGCGCACCTGCCCGGGCAGGACGGGCGCTGCTTTCACCTGACCGACCCCGAGGACCGGCGCGTCGGCGAGACGCTCAACGTATTTGCGCGCGCCGCCCACGCGCCGGTCATGTCGCTGCGGCTCGAGCCGAGCGTGCTCGGCAGCGCGGCCGGGCTGGCCGCTGCCGGGGCCGGGAGGCTTGGTCCACTGCAGCGGATCCTGGAGCAGCTGCTGCGCGAGCTCGGCATTCCGCGCTCCGTCGTCGGACTGCTCGACTACCCGACGGTGTTCGATTCGACCCGCGCCCAGCGCCTGCTCGCGCCGGCCGGCATCGCCGTACCGAAGCTCGAGCACTACGCGTGGCGGCTGTGGGATTACTGGGAGCGTCAGCTCGATCCCGATCTCTTCAAGGCGCGAAACTTACGCGAGGCGGTCCGGGACAAGACCGTGCTGATCACCGGCGGCTCCTCCGGCATCGGCCGCGCGACCGCGCTCAAGCTCGCCGCCGCGGGTGCGCACGTGCTCATCGTGGCCCGCGACGAGGCGCGGCTCGCCGAGGTGCGCGCCGCGATCGAGGCTCGGGGCGGCACGGTGCGCACCTACGTATGCGACCTCACCGAGCCCGAGGCCTGCAGGCAGTTTGTGGCGCGCCTTCTCGGCGAGCACGGCCACGTCGACGTCCTCATCAACAACGCCGGACGCTCGATCCGGCGCGCAATCGAGAACACCTACGACCGCCTGCATGACTATGAGCGCGTCATGCGCATCAACTACTTCGCGGCGGTGCAGGTGACGCTCGGGCTGCTGCCGGCGATGGTCGCGCACGGGGGCGGTCAGGTGGTGAGCGTCTCTTCCATCGGAGTGCTGACCAATGCGGCGCGCTTCGCCGCCTACAACGCCTCGAAGGCCGCGCTCGAGGCGTTCACGCGCTGTGCGGCGGGCGAGTACCACGCGCGCGGCGTGCACTTTGCGGTGGTGAACCTGCCGCTGGTGCGCACGCCGATGGTCGCCCCGACCAAGTTCTACGAGCAGTTCCCGCTCATTCAGCCGGAGCAGGCCGCCGACATGCTGTGTCACGCCATCGTGCACCGCTCGGATCGCCTCGCCACGCGGCTCGGGCGCTTCGCGCAGCTGCTCGACATTCTCGCGCCGCGCCTCACGCGCGCGGTGATGAGCGAGGCTTTCACGATGTACCCGGAGTCGGAGGCTGCGGGAGGGGCGCCGGGGTCGGATGCGACCAAGACGCCCGAGATGAGTGCCTTCGCCTCGCTGATGCGCGGCGTCCACTGGAGCTGAAGGGGCGATGAAGCATCCGCAGGTCATCGCGTTTATGACGCCGTTCCCCTACACCGTCGACGCCGACGCGCCGCTCGCGGTGGCGCACCGCCTGATGCGCGAGCACAATTTCCGCCATCTGCCGGTCACCTCGGGCGGCGCCCTGGTCGGGATACTCACCGACCGCGACATCAAGCTGATCCTGGGACCGGACTTCGGCGGCGCGAGCGAGCAGGAGCTCAAGGTGCGGGACGCTTATGTGGAGCGTCCCTGCGTGGTGCCGGCCTCGACCCCCGTGGCGGTCGTGGCGAGCACCATGGCGGAGCACCATATCGGCTCGGCCATCGTGACCAAGAACGACAAGCTGGTCGGGATCTTCACCGTGACGGACGCCTGCCGGGCGCTCGCCCGGGTGCTCGGGAGCGGGGAAGAAGGGGAAGACGCCGCCTGATCGATGGCGTACCGGCGGTCGAAGTCGCGCTCCGCGGGCGCCTTATTTGAAGTAGGCGTGAATGACGTCGATCAGCTCGTCGGCGGCATCGGCGCGCGTTCCGGCGGAGACCCGGCCGAGCACATGCTCACGCACGTGATCCTCGAGGACTTCCGCCAGCAGGCTGTTGATGGCGCCGCGGGAGGCCGTAAGCAGGTGCATCACGTCGGAGCAGTCGGCCGCGCCTTCGAGGGTGCGCTCGACGGCCTCGACCTGGCCGCGGATGCGGCGGATCCGGTTCAGCAGCTTCTGTTTGTCGCGGACGGTGTGGCTCACGGACGGCTACCTGCGTATACCTAACAGGGGTACTCTATCGAAATGATGCGTACTTGTCCTGATGTCGGCCGCGGCGAGGCTGTGCGAAACGGTGGGCTCCCCGGGCTGGCAGCTTGGATGGTCTGCACATGAATAACGAGGCCTACCGCGACGCTTATCGGCGTTCGCTCGAGGACCCGGAAGGCTTCTGGGGCGAGCGCGCGGCTGCACTGCACTGGGAGCGCCGCTGGGACCGGGTCCTCGATGCGAGCCGCGCGCCGTTTTACCACTGGTTCAGCGGCGGGCGCATCAATACCTGCTACAACGCGCTCGACGCCCACGTCGAGCAGGGCCGCGGTCAGCAGGCGGCACTCATCTACGACAGCCCGGTGACCGGCACGGTCGCGCGGCTTTCCTACCGGGAGCTCTGCGGGCGCGTCGCCCGGTTCGCCGGCGCGCTCACCGCCCAGGGCGTCGCGCGCGGTGACTGCGTCGTCATCTACATGCCGATGGTGCCGGAAGCGGTGGTGGCGATGCTCGCCTGCGCCCGGATCGGGGCGGTGCATTCGGTGGTGTTCGGTGGCTTTGCGCCGCACGAGCTGGCGAAGCGCATCGACGATGCACGTCCCGTCATGGTGATATCGGCCTCCTGCGGCATCGAGGGGCAGCGCGTGATCCCGTACAAGCCGCTGCTCGATGAGGCGCTCGAGCTCGCGAGCCACCGTGTCGGCCGCTGTATCGTGCTGCAGCGGCCGCAGGTAGCGGCAGCGCTCACGCCCGGGCGTGATATCGAGTGGTCGCCCGCGCTCGAGAACGCGCCGCCGGCGCCCTGCGCCTCGCTCGCGGCGACTGACCCGCTCTACATCCTCTATACCTCGGGTACCACCGGCAAGCCGAAGGGCGTCGTGCGTGACCATGGCGGTCACGCGGTCGCGCTCGCCTGGTCGATGCAGGCGATTTACGGCATGCAGCCGGGGGATGTGTTCTGGGCGGCATCCGACGTCGGCTGGGTCGTCGGCCACTCCTACATCGTCTATGCGCCGCTGCTCGCCGGCTGCACCACCATTCTCTACGAGGGCAAGCCGGTCGGGACGCCGGACGCCGGCGCCTTCTGGCGCGTCGTCGCCCAGCATCGCGTCAACGCCCTGTTCACCGCCCCGACCGCGTTCCGCGCCATCAAGAAGGAGGATCCCGCCGGTGCGCTCATCGGGCGGTACGACCTCGGAAGCCTGCGCACTCTGTTTCTCGCCGGTGAGCGTTGCGACCCCGACACCGTGCACTGGGCGGAGGAGAAGCTGCGGGTGCCGGTCATCGATCACTGGTGGCAAACCGAGACCGGCTGGCCGGTTGCAGCCAACTGCCGCGGCCTCACGCCGCTGCCGGTCAAGCCGGGCTCGGCGAGCGTGCCGGTGCCGGGCTACGACGTGCGGGTGCTCGATGAGTCCGGCGTCGCGGTCGAGGCCGGCAGGATCGGCAACATCGTCATTCGCCTGCCGCTGCCACCGGGAACGCTGACCACGCTGTGGCAGAACGATGCCGGCTACCTCGACAGCTATCTCAAACGCTACCCGGGCTACTACCTGACGGGCGATGCGGGCTTCATCGACGCCGACGGCTACGTCTGGATCATGTCGCGCATCGACGATGTGATCAACGTCGCGGGGCATCGCCTCTCGACCGGCGGGATGGAGGAGGTGCTCGCCGGCCATCCGGACGTCGCCGAGTGCGCCGTCATCGGCGTCGCCGACTCGCTCAAGGGTCAGCTGCCGCTCGGTCTCGTGGTGCTCAAGGCAGGCGTGACGCGGCCGCACGCGCAACTGCTGCAGGAGCTCGTGGACCGCGTCCGGCAGCAGATCGGCGCCGTGGCGGCGTTCCGGCACGTCACCATCGTGGCGCGCCTGCCCAAAACGCGCTCCGGCAAGGTGCTGCGCTCGACCATGCGGTCGATCGCGGACTCGCAGAGTTACAGCACGCCCGCGACGATCGACGATCCGCGCGCGCTCGATGAGATTGCCGAGGCGCTCAGAACCCTCGGCTACGCGGCGCCGCGGACCTCACCTGAGCGCTGACCGCGGAACCTGACGCCGGCGTACAATGGCAACACAGGAATCGTGTTGCGACGCTCGAGGGGATGAGTCATGAAGCGATTGCTTGTCGGGTTGTGCGGTGCCCTGCTGTTGGCCGGCGCGGGTGGCGCGCGCGCCGACGAGTACGGCGATACGGTCGAGCTCTTCAAAAACGCCGGCGAGAGTGCCGCGTTTTTCCACAGCTGCTACGGCTACGCGGTGTTCCCGACCGTCGGCAAGGGCGGGCTGGTCGTCGGCGGCGCCTACGGTACGGGCCACGTCTATGCGCAGGGCAAGTACACGGGCGAGGCGTCGGTGACGCAGCTCAGCGTGGGATTCCAGGCCGGCGGCCAGGCGTACAGCATGATTGTGTTCTTCGAGAACAAGACGGCCTACGACGAATTCACGAGCGGCAGCTTCGAGTTCGGAGCCGATGCCGGTGCAGTGGCCATCACGGCCGCGGCGACCGCGACCGCCGGCACGACCGGCGCGAGCGCCACGGCGAGCGGCGGGAAGAAAGACGCCATCACGACCGGCCGCTACTACAAGGGGATGGCCGTCTTCACCATCGTCAAGGGCGGCGCCATGTATCAGGCGACGGTTGCGGGCCAGAAGTTCAAGTTCACGCCCAAGTAGCGCCGAGCGGGCTCCCCCGCACCGCGCGGTGTGCGGTTTATTTACTTGAGCTCGCGGATCCAGATGTTGCGATAGCGGACCGGGTCGCCGTGGTCCTGCAGCGCGAGCGGCAGCTTTTCCGGCCCCGCGGTGTAGGGCGGCCGCTGGTGGTGTGCGGTGGGTCCGGTGAGCTCGACGTCGTCCTGCACCAGCACGCCGTTGTGGAGCACCGTCATGCGCGCCGGCCGGGTGAGATGCCCGGCGGCATCGAAGCGCGGTCCGTGAAAGACGATGTCGTAGCTCTGCCAGACACCGGGCGGCCGTGAGGCATTGACGAGCGGCGGAAACTGCCCATAGACCGCAGCGGCCTGGCCATCGGGGTAGGTCGGACTCTGGTAGGAGTCGAGCACCTGCACTTCGTAGAGGCCGTGGAGGAAGACCCCACTGTTGCCACGGTTCTGATCCTCCCCCTTGGGGGGATCGGGCTCGGCGAGCTCGACGTGCAGCTGACAGTCTCCGAAGGCCTCGCGCGTATAGAGGTATCCGCTCCCCGGGACGACCTCGAAGTAGCCGTTGCCGAGCTTCCATCTCGGCGGGCCGCCATCCTTCTGTTGCCAATGTGACAGATCGCGACCGTCGAAGAGCACCACAGCGTCCGACGGCGGGCGGCCCGGTGCGGCCTGTGTGCTCGCGGTGCCGGGATCCA
>JASHQW010000216.1 GCA_030038875.1 Gammaproteobacteria bacterium
CCGCCAGTCCGAGCGCATCGCGCGCCATCTGTCGGAGCGGCTCGGCGAGCAGCAGGTCGCCGCGCATCACGGCAGCATGGCCAGGGAGTCGCGGCTCGATGCCGAGAAGCGCCTGAAGGGTGGCGAGCTGCGTGCCCTGGTCGCGACCGCCTCCCTCGAGCTCGGCATCGACATCGGCGAGGTGGATCTCGTCTGCCAGCTCGCCTCGCCGCGCTCGATCGCCGCCTTTCTGCAGCGCGCCGGCCGCTCCGGCCACTCGGTGGGCGGCACGCCGAAGGCGCGGCTCTTCCCGCTGTCGCGCGACGACCTGGTGGAGTGCACGGCGCTCCTCGCCGCCGTGCGCCGCGGCGAGCTCGACCGGCTCAGCGTTCCGGCGAAGCCCCTCGACGTGCTGGCACAGCAGATCGTGGCGGAGGCGGCGGCGCGCGAGTGGCAGGAGGACGGCCTGTTCGCGCTCGTCACCCGCGCCTGGCCCTACCGCGATTTGAGGCGCAGCGAGTTCGACGAGGTGGTGCGCATGCTGGCCGAGGGCTACAGCACGCGCCGCGGCCGCCACGGAGCGCTCATCCATCACGACGGGGTCAACCACCGCATCACGGGCCGCCGCAGCGCGCGGCTCACCGCCCTCACCTCGGGCGGCACCATTCCCGACACCGCCGACTACCAGGTGCTGCTCGAGCCGCAGGCGCAGTTCGTCGGCACGGTGAACGAGGACTTCGCTATCGAGAGCCTGCAGGGCGACGTCTTCCAGCTCGGCAACGTCTCGTACCGCATCCTGCGGGTCGAGCCGGGGCGCATCCGGGTCGAGGATGCGCGCGGCGAGCCGCCGAGCATTCCCTTCTGGATCGGCGAGGCGCCGGGACGCACCGATGAGCTCTCGGCGAGCGTCTCGCGGCTGCGGCGCGAGCTCGAGGCGCGGCTCGATGCGGGCGCGGACGTCGCCATCGCCTGGCTCGCGGCGGAGACCGGTATCAGCGGGCCCGCCGCGGTGCAGCTGGTCAGCTACCTCGCCGCAGCGCGCGCCGCTCTCGGCGCCCTGCCGACGCAGGAGCTCGTCGTCTTCGAGCGCTTCTTCGACGAGGCCGGCGGCATGCAGCTCGTGATCCACTCCCCCTTCGGCAGCCGCATCAACCGCGCCTGGGGCCTCAGCTTACGCAAGCGCTTCTGCCGCTCCTTCAACTTCGAGCTGCAGGCCGCGGCCACCGAGGACACGATCGTGCTGTCGCTCACCACCGCGCACAGCTTCGAGCTCGCCGAAGTGGCGCGCTACCTGCATTCCAACACGGTGCGGCCGCTGCTCACTCAGGCGCTGTGCGCGGCGCCGATGTTCCCGGTGCGCTGGCGCTGGAGCGCCACCATCGCGCTCGCGTTGCCGCGCTTTCGCGGCGGCAGGAAGGTGCCCGCGCCGCTGCAGCGCATGGCAGCCGAGGATCTCCTCACCGCGGTGTTTCCCGACCAGGTAGCCTGCGCCGAGAACCTCACCGGCGAGCTCGAGATCCCCGACCACCCGCTCGTGCGCCAGGCGATCCGCGACTGCCTCGAGGAGGCGATGGACATCGAGGGTCTCGAGCGGCTGCTGCGCGGGCTTGAGGCGGGCAGCATCCGCTCGCTCGCCCGCGACCTGACCGAGCCCTCGCCGCTCGCGCTCGAGGTGCTGTCGGCGCGGCCGTACGCGTTCCTCGACGATGCGCCGCTCGAGGAGCGGCGCACGCAGGCCGTCATGAGCCGGCGCTGGCTCGACCCGCAGAGCGCCGCCGACTTGGGTCAGCTCGACCCGGAGGCCATCGCGCGGGTGCGATCCGAGGCCTGGCCCGATGCCACGAACGCCGACGAGCTGCACGATGCGCTCGTGTGGCTGACCTTCCTCACGGCGGCCGAGGTCGAGCGCCAGGGCGGCTGGCCGGAGCTGATGAGGCAACTGGCCGCCGAGCGGCGGGTGACGCGCCTCACCGCGGAGCGCGCCGAAGTTTGGGTCACGGCCGAGCAGCTGCCGCTCTTCACCGCGCTCTATCCGGCGGCCGCTCGCGACCCGCAGGTGATCACGCCGCCGGCGCACGCGCGCGAACTCAGCGCCGAGGCGGCGCTCATCGAAGTGCTGCGCGGCCGGCTCACGGGCTCGGGTCCCGTGACCGCGCCGGCACTCGGTGCGCTCACCGGCTTATCCCTGCCGCGCATCGAGGCGGCGCTCGCGGGGCTCGAAGCCGAGGGGTTCGCGATGCGCGGCCTCTTCACGCCCGAGGCCGCATCACCTCAAGCGCAAGTTGCTGGCGGCAGCGAGTGGTGCGAGCGGCGCCTGCTCGCGCGCATTCACCGCTACACGGTCAAGCGGCTGCGCGCCGAGATCGAGCCGATCGAAGCGCGCGACTTCCTGCGCTTCCTTTTCGAGTGGCAGCGCGTGACGCCCGAGGGGCGCATGGAGGGGCCGGACGCGGTCGGCGCGATCCTCGCGCAGCTCGAGGGCTTCGAGGCGGCCGCCAGCGCCTGGGAGACCGAGATCCTCCCCGAGCGCATCAGCGAGTACGAGCCGGCGTGGCTCGACGAGCAGTGCCTCGCCGGACGTTTCGTGTGGACACGCTTGAGCTCCCGCCGTGCCGATCCCGAGCGCCGCGCCGCGCCGGTGCGCGCCACCCCGATCGTGCTGCTCGCGCGGCGCAACCTCAGACTCTGGTCGGCGCTCGCGGGCTCCGCTCAGCCCGCACCGCTCAGCGCGCCGGCCGCGCGCGTCGCGGACTATCTCTCGAGCCATGGCGCCTCGTTCTTCGATGAGCTCGCGGGCGGCGCCGGGCTGCTGCCTTCGCAGGCCGAGGAGGCGCTCGCCGAGCTGGTCGCGCTCGGGCTCGTCAACTCCGACAGCTTCGCGGGATTGCGGGCTCTGCTCGTGCCCTCCGATCGCCGCCGTCCGGCCATGGGCGGCCGCCGCCGGCGGCGCATCGCGCTCTTTGGCATGGACGCCGCGGGGCGCTGGGCGCGGAGCGCGCGCGAGAACGCAGCGTTGCCGGCGTTGGATCGTGCGCGCGAGGAGGAGCTGGTGGAGCACGTGGTGCGCACCCTCCTCAAGCGCTGGGGCGTGGTGTTCTGGCGGCTGCTGGCACGCGAGGCCGGCTGGCTGCCGCCCTGGCGCGACCTCCTCATGTGCTGCCGGCGGCTCGAGGCACGCGGGGAGATCCGCGGCGGGCGCTTCGTCGCCTCGGTCACCGGCGAGCAGTACGCGGCTCCCGAGGCGATCGGTCTCCTGCGCGAGGCGCGGCGCAAGCCGCGCGAGGGGCACTACGTCTCGCTGTCGGGCTCGGATCCTCTGAATCTCGTCGGCATCATCACGCCGGGCGCGCGGCTGCCGGCGCTGGCGGGAAACCGCGTGCTGTACCGCGACGGCGTGCCGGCCGCGCTGCTCGTGGGCGGCGAGGTGGAGTTCCTCGCCGAGCTCACCCCCAGCGAGCAGTGGGAGGCCCGCAACAAGCTCCTGCGCCGCCACGTGCCGGCTGTGCTCGCGGACCTCGCTTAAGTCTCCGTTGCCTCAGCGGTTGGCAAACTCCTCGCTGAAGATGTCGTATTCGCCCAAGTAGGCGGCGCTGCGCATGGAGAATGCACCCATCACGGTGTGAAAGACGTCCCGCTGGCTATGCGTGCGCTGCGCTTCGAGCCGGCCGATCTGCACGGCCTTGCGGCGGATGAACTCATCGGACATCCAGACGATGAAAGGAATGTCCTTCTGCACGTCCGGCGCGAGGGCGTAGGGTATCCCGTGCAGGTACATGCCGTACTCCCCGAGCGATTCGCCGTGATCGGACAGATAGATCAGGAGCGCCGCCGTGTCCTTGAGCTCTCTCAGCACGCCGATGACGCGCGAGAGGAAATAGTCCTCGTAGAGGATCGTGTCGTCATAGGCATTGACCAGCTCATCATGGGTGCACTTGCCGAGCTCAACCGACTTGCAGACCGGTTTGAAGTGTTCGAACTCACCCGGATATTTCGTGTAGTAGGCCGGCCCATGACTGCCGGACTGGTGAAGAACCACGAAGACCCGCTGGCTGGATGACGTCTCGATGCGCTGCTCGAGCCCCGTGAGGAGGATCTCATCGTATGCGCAGTGCGGGCCGGCGCACTCTGGCGCGAGATCGGCTGCCCTCTGGTACGTCTGAACCCTGATCGGAGGCTCGCCCCAGTTGCGGCTGCGCCAGATGACGTCGACGCCGCTGCGCTGCAGGTAGGAAGGCAGAGGCTCGTACCGTCTGGCGAACGGCGATCCGGTATCGACATTCGAGAGCATGCAGCGAACGGCCGCCGTGGTATAGGTGGCGCAGGCCGTGGCGTTCCTCAGGGCGACGACACCCGCCTTCGTGAGCAGCGGATTGGTCGGGCGGTCGTAGCCGTAGAGCTGGAAGTTCTGCGCCCGCGCGGCCTCCCCGATGACCAGAATGACCACGGTCTTTCCGCCGGAAGCGAAGCTGGCCGGGGGCAGCGGAGCCTGAGCCTCGGAGGCCAGCAGCTTGGGCGCCAGGTATCTCCCCGTGTTGATGAGGTAGGACCACGGCATGGTCATGCCGCCCACTCGTTTCGAGTTCTCATCGAACCAGAGCCAGCTGCGCGCCGCCAACAGGCACCAGAGCACCGTGACCGCCAGGCAGGCCAGGGCAAAGACGGCCAGCTGCGCGCGCGGAGTCCTGCGGATGTGAACCCGCGTCAGAAGCCAGCACGGCAGAACGCCGAGAGCCAGCACATAGACAAGGAGTGTTGGATGCAGATACTCGGCAGACTCGGCGAAGTCCGTGTTCAGCACGTTCCCCATCATCGTCTCGTCCAGCACGACGTGATAGGTGACCACGAAATACACGGCGAGCGCGTTGCCGAGCGCCGCCAACATGCAGAATGGCTTCAGCAGCCGCTCGGAGGCGAGGGCCAGCAGCGCGAGCAGGAGAACGGTCTCCGACAGCAGCACCACCAGCAACGTGGCGAGCGTCAGCCCACCGGTGAAGGACGCGAGCGTGAGGTTGCCCGCCGCGAAGGCGAAAAGCGGCAGGTGATAGAGCAATGCATTCGCACCCGCCGCCGCGGCGATGAAGGTAGTCGCACTCGGCGTGAAGCGAAGGCGCTCAGGAGTCATGTGTCTGCGTCTTGCGATCGATGCACGCCTCGACGACGATATGCTTTTCCCTGTTCGGCCGAAAGCGCCGGCGTTAATGTCCTCCCGAGCATAAGTATGAGCAACGATTGATGAGGGGGGCGGCGGGTGCTCTGCTGTGCCGGGTGGGCTGGGATAAGCGCGAGGGTTTGCAGAGATGGCGGAAGAAAGGCAGCGCGGACAGTCCGGCAGCGTCGATGCGAAGGACATTGCCATGTGCGTGCGGCAGCTCGACCACACCATCGGGGAGCTTGCGCGGCGCTATGGGGCGGCGGCGGTGGTGGTGGCGCTCACCGAGGTCATGGGCTGCGCGTCGTGCGCCACGGACAGTGTCGAGCGCGGCGTGAGTATCCGCGAGCTGGTGGAACGAACGAGCTCCCGGCAGGCATGAGATCCCGGGCCGCGAGCGGCCTGCTCCGGGGGGCGCGCGCCGCTGCCGGCGCGCTCGCGAGCCTGACTCTCATGCTGATGGCGACGCCCGGGCCGGCGGCGGGCCCAGCCGCGCCCGATCCGGATGCGATCCTGCGGCGCGCATTCGAGGAATATCGGGCGAAGAGCTCGGAGTCCTCGGTTGCCATGACCGTGCACCGGCCCGAGTGGGAACGGCACCTCGATATGAAGGTGTGGACGAGGGGCGAGGACGACGCGCTGGTGCGCTTCGTCGCCCCGCCCAAGGATGCCGGCAACGCCACCCTCAAGGTGGCCGACAACATCTGGGTCTTCAATCCGAAGCTCAATCAGGTGATCAAGCTGCCGGTCAGCATGATGAGCCAGTCGTGGATGGGCTCTGACTTCTCCTACAACGACCTGTCGAAATCCGAAGAGCTGCTCGAGTGGTACCAACACCGCCTGAGCGGCACCGAGGAGAGCGGCGGGCACACGCTCTGGACGATTGAGTCGCGGCCGAAACCGGGGGCTCCCGTCGTGTGGGGCAAGGTGACGGTCAAGATCCGCGACGACGACGTGCTGAGCGAAGAGACCTTCTTCGATCAGGACTTGAAGCCCGTGCGCCGCATGCAGACGGAGAAGGTGGGACCCCTCGGCGGGCGCCCCTACCCGCTCGTCATGAGCATGCATCCGATGGATTCGCCGGGCCAGTGGACGCGCATCGAGACGCTCGAGGGGGAGTTCAATCTGGCGCTTCCCGAGTACCTCTTCACCCTCTCCAACCTGCAGTACCCGAGGCAGTAAGGCGTGCTGGCGCTCCTCGCCTGGCGGAATCTCTGGCGGCGTCCGCAGCGCACGCTCCTGAGCCTCCTCAGCATTGCGCTGGTGGTGGCGCTGCTCGTCGGCATGTTCTCCTTCCAGAGAGGCGTGTACCAGGTGATGAAGGAGAACAACCTGCGGGTGTTCGACGGCTACGCGCAGCTTCAGCCGCCGGGCTACGCCGACGATCCCACCATCGACCGCGTCATCGAGCACCCCGCGGCGATCGCGCGCGCTGCGCTTGCCATCAGGGGAGTCGGCGCCGCCGCGGCGCGCGTCAACGGCTTCGGCATCCTCGCCAATGGCGAGCGCAGCTATGGCGCGCTGCTCGCCGGCGTCGACCCGGGCAGCGAGTCGCGGCTCTCGACCATCGCCGCCACGGTGCACGAGGGCCGCTATCTCGACGACAGCGACCGCGACGCCGCCGTGCTCGGCGAGCTGCTGGCGCGCAATCTGCGGGTGTCGGTCGGCGGCACGGTGAGCGTGCTCGGGGCCGCGCGCGACGGCTCGGTCGCCGCGGATGTGCTCAAGGTCGTCGGCATCTTCCGCAGCGGCATCCCGCAGCTCGACCGCTCGATCCTCGAAATGCCGCTGGCGCGCGCGCAGGAGGTCTTCGACATGAGCGACCGCGCCAACACCATCGCACTCGGCGGTCCGACGCTCGCGGCCGTGGATGGGGCGCTGCCCGGGCTCGATGCGCTCGGCGCCCGGCACGGCCTCGCGGTGCTCGACTGGAAGGCGCTCGAGCCGGCCATGCGCGATGCCATTGCGCTCAAGTACGCCATGTCGCTGCTGCTCTATCTGACGCTGGTGGCGGTGGTCGCGTTTATCATCCTCAATGCGCTGCTCATGTCGGTGCTCGAGCGCACGCATGAGTTCGGCGTGCTGCTCGCGATCGGCATGCGCCCGCGCGCCATCGGCCTCATGGTGTGGCTCGAGCTGCTGACGCTCGCGCTCACGGGCTGCGCGGCCGGTTTCGCCGTCGGCGCCGTCGTGACCTCGTGGCTCGAGCAGCGCGGCATCTCCTTCGGCAGCCTCTCGGAGCTGCTCGCGCAATACGGGCTGCCGCCGCGGCTCTATCCGACGCTCGATGCCGTCAGCGCCCTCACCGGCCCGGTCGCGATCCTGGTCGCAATCGTGCTCGGCGGCATCGTTCCCTACGCGCGCGTGGCACGGCTCACGGCGCTTGCGGCCATGAGGTCGGCGTGACCCGCCTGCTGCCGCTCCTGCTGCCCCTCGGCTGGCGCAATCTCTGGCGCAACCCGCGCCGTACCCTGATCACGCTCGTGGTCGTGGCGGTCGGCACCTGGTCGGTGCTCATCTTCGCGGCGCTCTTCAACGCCCTCGCGACCGGCAGCCGCGATACCACGCTGAGGTTCCTCACCGGTCACGGGCAGCTCCATGCCGCCGGCTATCTGGACGATCCGAGCGTGAGCCATTCGATGGCGGCGCCGGATGCGGCACTGCGCCGCGCCCTCGATGCCGCGCCGGTCGCCGCCTGGACGGGGCGGGTACGCGTGCCGGCGATCGTCCAGAGCGAGTACCGCACGCGCTCGGTGACCCTGGTCGGCGTCGTGCCGCAGAACGAGCGCACGCTCTCGGATCTGCCCAGGGAGGTGATCGCGGGCCGCTATCTCGGCGGCGCCGCCGATCCGGGGATCGTGATGGGCCGCGACCTCGCCGAGCGCCTCAAGACGCGCATCGGCAAGCGCGTCATCCTCATGGCGCAGGCCGCAGACGGCCATCTGGCCGAGTCGGGCCTGACGATCGTGGGCCT
>JASHQW010000217.1 GCA_030038875.1 Gammaproteobacteria bacterium
GGGCGATCTCGCAACGCTGCTGTCGCGGGCCCGCGGGGTCGTGACCGTGAACAGCACCGCCGCGACGGTGGCGCTCGCTGCCGCCTGCCCGACGGTCGCGCTCGGCAAGGCGGTCTATGATTTGCCCGGACTGACTTTCCAGGGCCCGCTCGATGAGTTCTGGCGCAACGCGCAGCCTCCCGATTCCGAGCTGTACCGCTGCTTTCGCAACACGGTCATTCACGCCACGCAGATCAACGGTGGCTTCTATTCCCGCCCCGGGATGGAGCTCGCGGTGCGCAACGCCGCACCGGTGCTTGGCGCCGAGCGCTCGCCGCTCGAGGCGCTGCTGTGAGCGGCGTGCTGCCGGCCCCACGCTGCATCCTCATCACGGGCGCGACCGGGGCGATCGGCGCGGCACTTGCCGAGGAGTACGCGCAGACCGGCACGACGCTGATCCTTCACGGCCGGCGGGCCGAGCGACTCGAAGAGATTGCGCGAGCGGCGCGTGCCGCGGGGGCACGCGTGCTGACACACTGCGGCGATCTGCGTGAGGCGGCAGCGCTGCGCCGTTGGGTGGCGGAGGTGAGCGCAGCGGAGCCGGTCGATCTCTTCATCGCCAACGCCGGCGTGAACATCAACATCGGCGGCGATCGAGCCGGCGAGCGCTGGGAGGAGACGGAGGCGCTGCTCGACACCAACATCAAGGGCACGATAGCGGGGGTCGACGCGGCACTGCCCGCGATGCGCGCCCGCCGCAGCGGGCAGATCGCGCTGATGAGCTCCCTCGCGGCCTACTACGGCCTGCCCATCACGCCGAGCTACTGTGCAAGCAAGGCGGCGCTCAGGGTCTACGGTGAGGCGCTCCGCGGCTGGCTGCGGGAGGACGGCATCGGCGTCAGCGTCGTCATGCCCGGCTACATCGAATCCGAGATGTGCCGCAGCATGCCGGGACCGAAGCCCTTTCTGATGACGCCGGACCGGGCGGCACGCATCATCCGGCGGCGGCTCGCTGCCAACCCTGCGCGCATCAGCTTCCCCGCGCCGCTCAGCTGGGCGTGCTGGTGGCTCGCGGTCATGCCGCCAGGCCTAGCCGAGTGGATTCTCAGGCGGCTTAATTACGGTGGCTGAGCTGCTCGCAAAGCGGCTGCTCGGCGCGCTGGCGGTCGGGTTGTTGCTCTCTTTGCTTCTCGAGTGCGCGCTGCAGCCGAGGCCGCAGCCGGTGTGGCGGCGACCGGTGGCGGCGCTCGGGATGCACCTCGGACTCTGGCTCGCAGCAGTCGCCGCGGCGCTCGCTGTCTTCCGGCGGCCGTGGTTCGTGGCCGTAGGCGTCGATATCCTGCTGCTGGTGCTGGTGCTGGTCAACAACGCCAAGCTCGAATCGCTCAGGGAATCGTTCGTATGTCAGGACTTCGAATATTTCACCGACGCGCTGCGCCACCCGCGGCTTTATATTCCGTTCTTCGGCATCTGGCGCCTGGCACTTGCGCTCGCGGCGGGTGGCGGTGCCATCGCCGCCGGGCTGCTGCTCGAGCCCTCCTTGGTAACTCGAGTCGGCGGCCCGGCCTTCGCCGAGATCGTTGCGGGGATGGCGGCGGTTTCCGCGGCGCTCATTGCCGTGTGCGATCGTGCACTGCCCGCGGCGACCTACGATCCCTCCGCGGACCTCCGCCGCCTGGGTTTCCTGGCAAGCCTCTGGCGCTACGGTGCCGATGAACTGCGGATGCCGCCCGCGGTTCCCACCCGGCCTGAGTTCCGGCCCCTTGGCGCAGGCTTCGCGCGCGCGCGTCCGGATCTCATCGCCATCCAGAGCGAGTCGTTCTTCGACCCGCGCCGCAGAATCTCCGGCGTACGAGGCGAGGTGCTCGCGCGATTCGATCAGCTCAAGGCGAGGGCCGCCGCGCACGGCGAGCTGCAGGTCGGCGCCTGGGGCGCCAATACGGTGCGTACCGAGTTCGCCTTCCTGAGCGGGATCGATCCCAAGGCTCTCGGCGTCGATCGCTTCAATCCCTACCGGCGCGCGGCGCGGCGGCCGCTGCCGACCGTCGCCTCGTACCTGCGGAGCCTCGGCTATCGCACCGTGTGCGTGCACCCCTATCCGGCCAGCTTCTATCGTCGTGATCTCGTGTTTCCGGCGCTCGGCTTCGACGAATTCATCGATATCCGCGGCTTCGCGGAGGCCGAGCGCGCCGGGCCCTTCGTGAGCGACCTTGCCGTCGCGGACCGAATCCTCAGCCTCCTGGCCGCCGCCGGCAGGACCCAGCCTCTCTTCGTGTTCGCGATCACCATGGAGAACCACGGGCCGTTGCATCTCGAGAAAGCAACGCCCGAGGACGCCGAGCGCTGGTGCAGCTCCCCACCGCCGCCGGGATGTGAGGATCTCGTGGTCTATCTGCGGCATCTCGCCCATGCCGATCTCATGATCGACAAGCTGCGCGAAGGCCTCGAGGGAGGAGAAGGACCCGCAGGCCTGTGCTTCTATGGTGACCACGTGCCGGTCATGGCCGGAGTCTATGACTCCCTCGGCAGCCCCAGCGGCATGACCGACTACCTCATCTGGAACAACCACGCCGCCGCTGCCGCGCGCGGCCGTGCAGCGGCGCCGCGCGCGATAGCCGTCGAGCGGCTCAGCCTTCTGTGGCTTGAGGAGGTGGGACTGCTGGGTCGAAAGCACCGCGATCCGGACAGCGTCTCCACGCCTGGTGCCTGATTCGAAGCCGCTCGAGCACGTCACCCGACCACCAGAAGAGGTTAATACGACGGTCCCGCAGAGCGCGCAGCTGGAAAAGATCGAGCCCGGTGGTAGGCAGGAAGGGATTGCGGCGCCCGTAGGCCCAGATCTCAACCCGGCGCACCGGGCTCGAGCTCGGCCCCCGCGCGTGGAAGCCGTGTGTATCGGCGACGATGAGCGTGTTCGCAGGCACGGCGAGCTCGCGCGGCGGCGGGAGCCGTAGCGTGCGCAGCTCTCTGGGCGTGATTCGCAGCGACCCCTCGTGACTGTAGAACGCGCCGCTTGACGACCACGTGAGACTCTGCCGGCGCTCCCACGCAAGGCGCCGCCTGCTAAGGCGGTGCGAGCCGGGAACATAGGTAAAACAGGCACGGCCCGGCTCGACGTCGGTGAGATAGAGCCACGCTTTCACAGTGGCGTGGAAGGTATCCGAGTGCAGGGCCTCCTGCGGGTCGGCGCTGCAGCCCGCGGCGTGACTCATGACGGTCTGAACGTACACCATGGGTTCGGCGTCGAAGCTTCCGGCGTAGCTGATTAGGCCGCGCCAGCCGGGATCCGCGAGCAGCCCGGCAAGCGCCGGCATCGCCGCGAGCGCCGCGTCGTCGCACGCGAAGCGGCGCGTCACCGCATCGCCCTGGACCTGCTCGCGCGCCGTGCCGCGATAGCGCTGCACCTGGTCAAGCAGCGCTGCGAACTCCGGCTCGGGAAGAAAGTGCCGCTTGACAACATAACCGTCCCGGTCGAAGGCCGCGCGATCCTCCGCCGGGACCTGCGCCGTTAGGCGCTGCCGCCTGCGTTGCGCCAGTTGCTCAGCGGTGCGCAGCCGCCAGAGGTGCAGCCCGCGGGCGTTGAGCCAGCGGCTGCCGATGAGCGGGTTGTCAGCAAACGATTTGGCCGAGGTGAGGACCTGCGCGGCCCACAGCGGCGCGAGCAGCACGTCGCGCACACCTCTGGCGACTGTACGACTCACGGTGACAATGAGACTCATCACGAAAAACCTGTAGGCGCATCACATTGAGTTCGCCCCGATTTGGTGTCAAGGTGATGCGATCATGGTGTTGGTCAAGCCCATTGCATGAGGCAAGAAACCAAGCCCCCGCTGCGCGTGCTGATGGAGCTGCGGCCGGCACTCAGCGGGCACGCGGGAATTCCGCAGGCGACGCGCCTCCTGTTCCACAGTCTGGCGCTGCTCGAGGGCGTGCGTGTCGAGGGGCTGCTGCAGACTGCCGGTCATGTGTTGAGCCGCGGACTGCCGTCCGCCGATGCCGGTTGGTTTGGCTCGCTGTCGCGGGATCGACAGATGAACCGCCTGGGTCGCGTAGTGATCGCAATCGAGCAGCGGACCGGGGACTTCTACGCGCACGCTGCGCTCCTCACCCTCGGCATGCTCCTCAAGCACCTGGTCGGCGGGCGGCAACGGCTCACACGCTTCGAGGCGAGGCACTTTCGCGATTACCTGTGGCGGCGGTTCTTCGCGCGCACACTGCCGGCGGATGACTTCGAGGTCGTGATGCAGGCGGCCTTTCGCGTCGCACGGCTGCCGTGCAACGCTCAGCACATCGCCGCGCTCGTCACCGGAAAGCTCGGCCTTCCGGTGTACCCGCGGCTCGACACCGCGGATTTCGATGTCATGATCGCGGAGACGCCGTACCCGGCGACGGTCGCGCGCCACACACGCCTCGTGGTCCACTATCACGATGCGATTCCCTTACTCATGCCGCACACGATCTCCGACCGGCGCCTGCATCAGGCCTTCCACTACGGCGCCCTGCGCAGCAACGTGCGCCACGGCGCCTGGTTTGCGTGCGTGTCGAACGCGACCCGGAGCGACCTGCTCGCGATCTTCCCGCAGGCGGAGGGGCGCGCGGTGACGATCCATAACATGGTGTCGCCTCACTATCACGATGCCGCCTCCGACCGCGCGCAGGTTCCCGAGATCATCAGAACGCGGCTCAATACGCGCCTCAGACCACCGCTCGATGCCGGAGTGAAGCGCCGGCTGCTCGAGAAAGGGGTGCAGGCGCGGCAGCTCGAGTACCTGCTGATCGTCTCGACGATCGAGCCGCGCAAGAACCATCTGACGCTACTGTCGGCGTGGGAGCAGCTGCGGGCGACGCGCTTCCCGGCGCTTAAGCTGGTGATGGTCGGTGAGCTCGGCTGGCATCACGAGCAGATCGTGCGCAAGCTCCGCTTGTGGCTCGAGCGCGGCGAGGCGTTCCTGCTCGAGGACGTGATGGCCGAGGAGCTACGCGTGCTCTATGCGCAGGCGAGGCTCACCGTGTGCCCGAGCTTCGGCGAGGGCTTCGATTTC
>JASHQW010000218.1 GCA_030038875.1 Gammaproteobacteria bacterium
CCCGCGTGCCGAGGCCGTGCCTGCCGCACCCGTGGCCCCGCGCTGCGACAACTGCGGCGCGAGCGTTCCGGGCCGGTACTGCGGCAACTGCGGCCAGCGCCTCGAGGCGCCGGTGCACACGCTGGGGCATTTCCTCAGGGTAGCGGTCGAGGATATCTCGCACGCCGACACGCGGCTGTGGCGCACGCTCTGGGCGCTGCTCTTCAAGCCCGGCTACCTCACGCACGAGTTCCTCGCCGGGCGGCGCGCCCGTTACCTGCCGCCGGTGCGGCTGTACCTCGTGCTCTCGGTGGCGTTCTTCCTGTGCGCCGCTCTCCTGCACTCGAAGCCGCAAGCGGTGCAGCTGACCACCAGCGACCGCGGCGTGCCGCAGGCCGCGCGCGTCGTGCCGCTGGACCAGGCGGCGAGCATTCCCGGGAGTGCGGCACGACCCGGCGAGTCCCGCGAGCAGCGCGCACAACGCGAGTGCGGCATGATCAACTACGAGGGGCCGTGGCAGGCGCAGCTGCGGCCGGCGATGCAGCAGGCCTGTCTCAAGATCCGGGCCGACAATGCCCGCTCCCTCATGGCGGCATTCCGGCACAACCTGCCGCGGGCGATGTTCCTGTTTCTGCCGCTGATCGCGGGGGTCATGATGCTCCTGTACTGGCGGCCGCGGCATTACTACGTCGAGCACCTGCTGCTGCTGGTGCACAACCACGCGTTCGTATTCCTCATCGTGCCGCTCGGCTGGATCGTGGGAGCGCTGTTGCCGTCCGCCGCCGCCGAGTGGCTGGACTTCGCGCTGTTCCTGTACATGGTCTGGTACGTGTACCGCTCGATGCGCACCGCGTACGCCCAGGGGCGCGCACTCACGATCACCAAGCTGACGGTGCTGGCTTTCTTCTATCTCGTCTTCGGGATGCTGATGTTCGTCCTCAACTTCGCCTACAGCGCACTCACGCTGGAGTAATCAGGAAGGAGTCGTCATGCGTAACCTGCTCGTTGCCGCATTGATCCTCGCCGCCCCGCTCGCCGCTCAGGCCCAAACGCCCGCCGCGCCTGCCGCGGCCGCGGCGCGCACGCCCTCGCCGCCCGGCGCCGAGGTCTACATCATCAGCCCGAAGAACGGCGCCAAGGTGCACAATCCCGTGCTGGTGCAGTTCGGGCTCAAGGGCATGGGCATCGCGCCCGCCGGCGTGAAATTCGACAACACCGGACACCATCACCTGCTCATCGATACCGATGCGCCCGCCGACCTGAGCGCACCGCTCCCGGCGACCGACAACATCAGGCACTTCGGCAAGGGCCAGACCGAGACCTCCCTCACCCTGAGCCCCGGCAAGCACACGCTGCAGCTGCTGCTCGCCGACCAGAACCACATCCCGCACGATCCGCCGGTGATCTCGAAGAAAATCACGATCACCGTCGAGAAGTGAGCCGCTGAGGGCGCCCGCTGCCGCCCGGGAGGTCCGCCACTTGAGCCGCGCGGTCCTGCACGTCGACATGGACGCCTTCTATGCGTCGGTCGAGCAACGCGACAACCCGGCGCTCGCCGGGCTGCCGGTCATCGTCGGCTGGGCCGGCGGGCGCGGCGTCGTGACCGCCGCCAGCTACGAGGTGCGCCCCTACGGGGTGCGCTCGGCGATGCCGATGCGCACCGCGCTTAAGCTATGCCCGCACGCGGTCTGCGTGCGCCCGCGCATGGCGCGCTACCAGGAGGTCTCGCGCACGGTGTTCGGCGTGTTCCGCGAGGTCACCCCCCTGGTCGAGGGACTGTCGCTCGATGAGGCGTTCCTCGACGTCACCGCCAGCCAGGAGCTCCTCGGCGGCGCGGTCGCGATCGCGCGGCGCATCAAGCAGCGCATCCGCGAGCTCACCGGGCTCAGCGCCTCGGTGGGGGTGGCGCCGAATAAGCTCGTGGCCAAGATCGCCTCCGATCTCGACAAGCCCGACGGCCTCTCGGTGGTTCCGCCGGAGCGGGTGCGCGAGGTGCTCGATCCGCTCTCGGTGCGGCGCCTCCCGGGCCTCGGACGCAAGACCGGCGCGCGGGTCGAGGCGGCCGGAATTCACACGCTCGCGGAGCTGCGCAGCGCGCCGGATGCGGTGCTGTGGCCGCTCTTCGGCCGCTACACCGCACTGGTACGCGAGCGCGCCTCCGGCAGCGACGAGCGGCCGGTGCTGCCGGACGCCGAGGAGAAGTCGCTCTCCGCCGAGGACACGTTCGAGGAGGACCTCGGTGACCCGCGGGTGCTGCAGGCGCAGCTGGCGCGGCTCGCGGATCTGGCGTGCGCCCGGCTGCGCAGCCGCGAGCTCGTCACCGGCTGCGTCGGCGTGAAGATCCGCCGCCATGACTTCACGACCTTCACCCGCCAGCGCGCCATCGCCCCCAGCACCTGCGCCGGGCGCGTCATCGCCGGGGTGGCGGCCGAGCTCCTCGAGCGCTGGCTCCGCGGGCACCCGGGCACGAAACTTCGCCTCCTCGGCGTGGTCCTGACAGAGCTGCAGCCCGCAGCGCAGCTCGGCCTGTTCGAGGACCTGCGCCGCGGCGGGCGGCTCGACGCGGCGCTCGATGAGGCGCGGGCGCGCTTCGGGGCGCGGGCGCTGCGCCGCGGAAACACGATCGAGTAGCATCCCCGACCATGTATCTCAAGTTCTTCGGCCTGAATGAGAAGCCTTTCGCGATCACGCCGGATCCGCGCTACCTCTACCTGAGCGAGCGCCACGCCGAGGCGCTGGCGCATCTCATGTACGGCATCAACGAGGCGGGCGGCTTCGTGCAGCTCACCGGCGAGGTCGGCACCGGCAAGACCACCATCGTGCGCTCGCTCCTCGCGCAGGCGCCGAAGGACGCCGAGATCGCGCTCATCCTCAACCCGAAGATGACGGCGCCGGAGTTCCTGCTGACCATCTGCGAGGAGCTCGGCGTCGGCGTGCCGGGCGAGTCGCGGCAGAGCCTCAAGGACCTGGTCGACGTCCTCTCGAGGCATCTGCTCGCGGCGCACGCCGACGGCAAGCGCGTGGTGCTGGTGGTGGACGAGGCACAGAATCTCTCGCCCGAGGTGCTCGAGCAGGTGCGGCTCCTCACCAACATCGAGACCAACACGCAGAAGCTCCTGCAGATCATCCTCATCGGCCAGCCGGAGCTGCGCGAGCTGCTGGCGCGCACCGAGCTGCGCCAGCTCGCGCAGCGCATCACCGGCCGCTATCACCTCGATCCGCTGTCGCGCGAGGAGACCACCGCCTACGTGCGCCACCGCCTGCGGGTCGCGGGCGCCACCACCGACATCTTGAGCCCCTGGGCGCTGCGCGAGGTGTACCGCCTGTCGCGCGGCGTGCCGCGCGTCATCAACATCCTGTGCGACCGCGCGCTCCTCGGCGCCTATTCGCTCGACCGGCACCGGGTCACGGGCCGCACGGTGCGCCGCGCGGCCGCCGAGGTGTTCGGACGCGGCTTCGCCGCCTACTGGCTGCCGTGGGCGGCCGCCGCCGCCGTCGCCGCGGCGCTGGCAGCCGTG
>JASHQW010000219.1 GCA_030038875.1 Gammaproteobacteria bacterium
GACGCAGAAGCAGGTGCTGAACTTCCAGAGCAAGCCGTGATGAAGCGGTATCATAAGAGGCATGGTGCCCGCTCGCTGAAATCCCACCATCACCTTCCCAGAGTCTGGCGAGCAATAACGCTATATTGCTCTCGCATAGCTCGAAGACCTCGGGCGGCAGATGCTTCTCTCGAGCCCCATGCCCCCAGATACCTAACGTGCTTGAATGGCAGAGATTGCCTTCGGCGATCAGATCCGCGAGAACCACGATTTGATGACGCGGCCACCGCAGGCGCCCGGCTACCGGCAATGAGCGCGCTGCCGCCACATAGTCACCCACCCGTAGCTTTCCGAGCTGACGCCAGCCTTTCATGGTGAGAAAGGGGTGCTCCGCAGTCGCGGTGATCGTGTGCCCCAGCGCCGTCCGCAGGCGCCATACGGGCTTTATTCCACTCGCCTTGACCGCGAGCACCCTGCGTTGGCGTAACCGTAAGTCGTCGTCGCATGCGATCGTGGTTTTCAGCTCGACGCGCTCTGAGATGATTTCATCTATCGTTACCCATTGCCCGGTGTCGGCATTTATGACTCGCGTGTCACCGACGACGCACTCGGGGAAGCCGAATTCGCCGAACCCCAGCATCTGCTGGTAGATCCGCTGCGCGAACTCGGCGGAATAACCGCGGTCGTGCATGCCCTTGAGCAGCCGCTCGCGAAAGGGATCGAGGCCGCCGGTTCGCTTCCAGGCGCCCATCGCGCGGCGCAGCGCATCCGCCTCCCCGGGCGTGAAGCCCGCGGCCACGATCGCCACCTGCATCACCTGCTCCTGGAAGAGCGGCACCCCGAGCGTGCGATGGAGCACCGCGCGCACCGCCTCGCCCGGGTAGTCGACCGGCTCGGCTCCCGAGCGCCGCCGCAGGTAGGGATGCACCATCTCTCCCTGAATCGGGCCCGGGCGCACGATCGCAACCTCGATGACGAGATCGTAGTAGTTGCGCGGTCTCAGGCGCGGCAGCATCGCCATCTGCGCGCGCGACTCGATCTGGAACACGCCGATGGTGTCGGCACGGCAGATCATGTCGTAGACGCACGCATCCTCGGCCGGCAGCTCGCCGAGCGTGTGGTGCGTGCCCCGGTAGTCGTTCACCAGCACAAAGGCGCGCTTGAGCGCGGTGAGCATCCCGAGCGCCAGCAGATCCACCTTGAGAAGCCCTAAGTCGTTGAGGTCGTCCTTGTCCCACTGCACCACGGTGCGCTCGGGCATGGCGGCGTTTTCGATCGGTACCAGCTCCTCGAGCAGGCCCTGCGCGATCACGAAGCCGCCGACGTGCTGCGACAGGTGGCGGGGGAAGCCCGGGAAGGCGGTGAGCTCAACGGCGAGCGGCAGCAGGCGCTCGAGCCAGGGGGCTTCCGTCTCGAAGCCGGCGGCGCGCACCCTCTCGGGAATAGTGGTGCTGCCATCCCACCATTGCATGACCCCGGCGAGGCGGCCGCACTCTTGCGGCGTGAGCCCGAATACCTTGCCGAGATCGCGCAGCGCGCTGCGCGGCCGGTACATGATGACCGTCGCCGCGAGTGCCGCGCGCTCGCGCCCGTACTTGTTATAGACATACTGCAGCACCTCCTCGCGCCGCTCGTGCTCGAAGTCGATATCGATGTCGGGTGGCTCGTTGCGCTCGCGCGAGATGAAGCGCTCGAACAAGAGCGCCGCGCCGCGCTGTGGGTCCACCGAGGTGACGCCCAGGCAATAGCACACGCGCGAGTTGGCGGCCGAGCCGCGGCCCTGGCACAGGATCCCCTGCGAGCGCGCGAAGGCGACGACGTCGTAGACGGTGAGGAAGTACGGCTCGTAGCCGAGCTCGCTGATGAGGGCGAGCTCATGCTCGATGGCGTTGCGCTCGGTCTCCGGAATCCCGCCGGGCCAGCGCCGCGCGGCGCCCTCGTAGGTCAGGCGGCGCAGGTAGCTCGCCGGGGTCTCACCCGGCGGAACGATCTCACGCGGATACTCGTAACGCAGCTCATCGAGCGAGAAGTGGCAGCCGTCGGCGAGCTCCGCCGTCGCCTCGAGGAGCTCCGGCCGGTAGAGCCGTGCGAGCCGCTCGGGCTCGCGCAGGTAACGCTCGCCGTTCGGATAAAGCTGCGAGCCGACTTCCGCGATCGGTACGTTGAGGCGGATCGCGGTGAGCGCGTCCTGCAGGCGGCGGCGTGCACGCACGTGCATATGCACGTCGCCACTCGCGAGCAGCGGGACACCGAGCTCGGCGCCGAGTGCGGCGAGCTGCGCGAGGCGCGCGCCGTCTTTCCCGCCGCGCAGCAGCTCGACCGCGATCCGCAGCTTCCCTGGAAAGCGCTCCGCGAGCCAGCGGACCTCCCCGGCTTCGATCCGCGTGCCCGGCAACCACAGGATGAAGCAGCTTTCCGGAGCCGCCGCCTCGAGGTCGGCGCGGGTGAGAGTGTATTCACCCTTCACCGCCGCGCGCCGCGCGCGTGTAATGAGCCGGCAGAGCCGGCCGTAACCGCTGCGATTGATGGCGAGCGCGGCGAGCTTCAGCCCGCACACGAGCCGGAATTCGGCGCCGACGATGAGCTTCAGGCTGCGGTTCCTGGCCGCCATGTGTGCGCGCACCACTCCGGCCACCGAGCACTCGTCGGTGAGCGCGAGCGCCGCATAGCCGAGCGCGTCCGCCCGCTCCACCAGCTCGTGCGGGTGCGAGGCGCCGCGCAGGAAGGTGAAGTTCGACAGACAGTGCAGTTCCGCGTAGCGCGGCAACGCCGTCGCGCTGGCAGCGCGGTGTGTCGGAGAGAGCGCCACGTCAGCTACGCGCGTGCGCGCGCACCTCGGCGTACGGCGCTCACCCGAACACCCCGTGCAGATACCAGCCGTGCGGCGCCTCCCGCTCGCGGAACACCCACAACAGCACGCCGTGGCTGTCTGCTGCGGTGTAGTAATCGCGCGCGATCTCCTCGCCATCCCACCAGCCGGTCTCGATCCGCTCCGGCTCACCGATGAGAAGCAGCGGACCGCGGTGCCGCGGCCGCCCGTCCGCGACCGGCAGCGGCTGCGGCGCAGGCAGCAGCCACAGCGGTCGGTGGTGTAAGCGCGCCGGCTCGTGATCCGGCGGCGTGCGCGAGCATCCGGCGACCGCCGGCGGAGCGGTTTTGCCCCAGGCTTTCTCCGGCCGGTGACCCTCGCGAACCGCCAGGCCATGAATCGCCTCCTCTCCCAGCCGGGCGCGCAGCCGCTCGATCAGCCCGGACGCCTCGCTCGAGAGGCCGCCGCCGTGCTCCCCGGGCTGCCACAGATGCAGGCAATCCGGCCGATGCGGCATCAGGGCGTCGGTACGCAGCTCGCAGTCACGCACCGGCTCCGGCAGTGTGAGCGCGGCGAGACGCTCTCCAAGGAGCTCCGCTAGGCGGTGCACATCCGCCGCCGGCGCCGCGAGCCGCATGAGGCAGCGCGTCGGCGGCGAGTGCCGGTGCCCGAGCCGGCACTCGAGCTCGAGCACGCCGCACTGGCGCGTTCTAAGGAACGTGCCGAGCTCGGCGAGGAGCGGTGCGAGCGCGGCGAGGATCGCGCAGGTGTGCTCCAGCTCGCAGAGGAGCTCGCGGCGGCGGCGGAAGCGCAGGCGGGCGCGAAAAACATCGCGCAGGTCGGGAGCGCGTCCGGTGAGCGCATCGAGCGCGGCGAGCTGCGCGGCGCCGAAGCGGCGCGCGAAGCCCCCGCGCGGCAGCCGCAGGGCCGCACCGATGGTGCGCACCCCGGAGCGCGCCAGACGCTCGAGAATGTCCTCCGGCCAGCGGAGCGTCGCGAGCGGCAGCGGCGCCAGCCCACCCGTGAGCGCGCTCATGTCGAGAACCGTGTGCGGCCTGCCGCCCCGGGCGAGCGCCAGTGCCGCGCGTGGCGTGGGCGCGAAGGCCAGCACCGGCGCCGTTCCGAGCAGACGCCGGCACTCGTCCGTGACGGCGAGACGCAGACCCGTGACGCCCGCGAACAGATGCAGGCTCCCTTTCACTTCGAGCAGCAGGCCATCCGGCGGCTCGAGGCTCACGCGCGGCGTGTACCGCCCGGCACGCAGCGCGAGCCGTTGCAGCGCCTCCGCCGGCACGGGTGCGGCGAGATGCATGCCGGCCCATAACTCGCGCGGCGCTGCATCCGGCAGGTACGGCGGAGCGAGCACGCGCAATGGCACGACATGCGCTGCGGGTGTCCCCGGGCGGGATTGCGCCTCACGGGTGCGTGTGCCGGCGGGTATGGGAAGCAAGGCCATCTTCAGCCCCGCCCGGGTGCGCCCTCAGGCCAAGTCAGCTCGATCGTGCCGCGATCCGCGCCACGGCCCTTCAGAAGAGTGACGCGCACGCCTGCCGCGTGCGGCGCGAGGCCGAGGCGCAGCACCGCCGGCGATGCCTCACGGGCGGCGCTGCGTGGGCGAAACAACACCCCCATTGTCCGGCCGCGCTCGGCGGCGAGCTGCAGACGGCGCAGCTCGCGCGGCTTCGGCTGCCGCGCCCAGGCGAGCGCCGCATCGCAGGCGCCCGAGCCGAGCACCTGCTCGAAAGCCCACAGCGGACGCGCGCCTCCGACCACTGCGACGCGATCGAGCGCAATGCCTGCGGCGGCGAGTGCCGGAGCGAACGGCATCAGGGGCGGTGCGACCCACACGCACCAGCGCGCCGCCGCGGCCCGCGTCAGCGCCGCGAGCACCGGCAACAGCAGGTACAGCTCGCCGCTGCCGAAGCGCGCGCTGAGAATCTCGATCAGTCCGCTGCGGGGCCAGCCTCCACCGGGCAGCCGTTCATCGAGTGCCGTAAAACCGCTGGGCAGCACCTCGAGGCGTGCGGCGCTGCGGCCGCGCCAGATGGCCGGATGCTCCTTGAGTGCACTGCTATCGCAGCCTCGCCTATTAAACTCGGGCGACATTGCGATGCCCGCTTCGCGCTTCCTCTGCGAGCAATGTCAGCCCGCAAGTGCGATACGCCTCAGAGCGGATGTCCAGCGCAGTGTTCCACAGCCAGTAGGTCGCGCCAAACCATCGATCGAGCAAACGTCGTTGTGCGCCGTTCGGATAAGCGCGAATGCGGTAACTTCGTGTCACACGGTGCACGGTTAAATTTCTCTAGAATCACAGCGCTCGCCGGTCGCAGGCGCAGATCTCGACATTCGCCTCCACGCCCTGCACGCAACGCCTCGAATCGAGTTGCGTGCCATGGCTCAGGCCGGCGGGAGTCGGCCTCATCCCTGAGACCTCCGAAGTCACATCAATCCGCTCGCGCGGCTCCGGCGCACCACTCCCACCACGATGCCCTCGATGAGCAGCGGCTGCTCTTTCAGATCCACCCTGATCGGCTCGAACCCGGAGTTCTCGGGCAACAGCCACACAACGGAGCCTTCCTGGCGATAGCGCTTCACGGTGACCTCGTTCTCGAGACGCGCCACCACGATCTGGCGGCTCCGGACTTCGGAGGTACGGTGCACAGCGACCAGGTCGCCGTCGAGGATGCCGGCATCTTTCATGCTCATGCCGGTGACTTTCAGGAGGTAGTGCGGCCGCGGCTGGAACACTTCCGGATCGATCGCGAGCCGCGCCTCGAAGTTCTCTTCGGCGAAAATGGGCTTGCCGGCGGCCACCCGTCCGATGAGCGGCAGTCCCATCTGCTCACGGATCGTGTCCTTCAGCTGAATGCCGCGGGAGGTGCCGGGCACGAGCGCGATGACGCCTTTACGGGCGAGCGCCCGCAAATGCTCTTCGGCGGCATTGGCCGAACGGAAGCCAAGCTCCTCGGCAATCTCCGCCCGCGTGGGCGGCATGCCGGTCTCAGCGATGCACCGCTGAATGAGGCGCAGGATCTGGGTCTGGCGAGGGGTAAGGTCGGACATCTTGTGCATGCCTGTTTATATATACAGTTACTGTAATTATATCCAGATCACGCTCTTCGGCAAGCTCTGGCCGCAATTTCCACCCGGGGCCCACCCGCGAGGGCCTGCCGAGGGTCTGCCCGCAGTTCCGTTCAGGCACTGGCCCGGCTCTGGAAATTCAAAAACGCAGCTCCTTTCTCCGGCCAAGTCATCGGTCACGTCAGCATTGCGCACCACAGACGCGTGCCCTCTTCCTCAACTCGCCCGGCCTCGCGAGCGCGCCCGGCGCGCCTTTTGACATACGAGCGCCGCTCCCGCCACGCGGAATCAGTGCAATTACAAATTCTTAAGGAAACACTCTGACATCGATATCAACACCACGCGCGGTGCGCTTCGCCGCGGCGCGGCGCGCGCGCTGATGGCTGTAATTCCGCTGCAAAATCGTTCAGTCAGCGTTCAGCAAGTCGCGCGAATCGCTGCAGCGAGCGCACGCGTCGCTGTCGCGAAGCGAAGACATCCCGTGTCTCCGGAGTTGCATTCCAACCGCAAATTTGGTGCAGTTGCGCGCGGCGAAGACGGCGGAACTTGCCCACCGGAGTCGCATCGGTTATCAAGGCATCCCGAATCAACAACCCAAAGGGGACTTGTATGAAGTGCGCGAGCATTGTGAAAGCTGCGGCTGCCGCGGCGCTGATGGTGGGAATGGCAGGTTGCACGGATCTGAAGCCCATCCAGGCGCAGATTGACGATCTGAAGGCTCAATTGGCCAAGGCCCAGAGCGACACGGCGTCTGCGAAGAGCGCTGCTGACGCGGCCAACAGCGCGGCCTCCTCGGCCGGCCAGGCTGCCAGCGGCGCGCAGAGCACTGCCAACCAGGCGCTGGCTGCGGCTCATGCCAGTCAGTCGTGCTGCGACGCGACGAACGAGAAGATCGACCGGATGTTCAAGCGGTCGGTATCGAAGTAAGCCGAGAAGTCTCGGAACCTATGGAAAACGCCGCGCAACTGCGCGGCGTTTTTTTGAGCGTGAGGCCGCCGCCATGCGCCCTCTGTTCGCCGGCAAAAGTCGCGCCTTTTGCCGGCGAGCTCGGAGCAGTTGGACGGTGGGCCTGCCGAGAACGCCGCCGGCGTTCTCGGCCAATTTCAATAACGCACCAGTGCCGACCCCCAGGTGAATCCCCCGCCGAAGGCTTCGAGCAGCAGCAGCTCGCCGCGCCTGATGCGGCCGTCGCGCACGGCGACATCGAGCGCGAGCGGCACCGAGGCCGCCGAGGTATTGCCGTGCTCCTGTACGGTGACGATCACGCGCTCCATCGGCATGTCGAGCTTGCGGGCAGTCGCCTGGATGATGCGGATATTGGCCTGGTGCGGCACCAGCCAGTCGAGCGCGCTGCGGTCGAGGCCGTTCGCCGCGAGCGTCTCATCGACCGCCTGACCGAGCTTGGTCACCGCGACCTTGAAGACCTCGTTCCCCGACATGGTGATCGCGAGCTTCGCCCCGAGGCCCCTGGAGACGCCGCTGCCGCAATAGAGCAGGTCCTTGTAGTAGCCGTCGGCGTGCAGATGCGTCGACAGCACTCCGGGCTCGCTGCCCGGTTCGAGCACCACCGCGCCCGCACCGTCGGCGAACAGCACCGCGGTGGAACGGTCGCTCCAGTCCGTGATCCGCGAAAGCGTCTCCGCCCCGATCACCAGCGCGCGCTTCGCCTCGCCGCAGCGTACGTACTTGTCGGCGATCGAGAGCGCGTACATGAAGCCCGCGCACGCGGTCTCCACGCTGAACGCCGGCACGTTGCGGCAGCCGAGGCGGGCCTGCAACAGCACCCCGCAGTTGGGAAACACCAGGTCGGGCGTGGTGGTGCCGAAGGCGATGAAGTCGACATCCCCGGGCGCGATGCCCGCCGCATCCAGTGCGCGGCGCGCGGCGAACTCGGCAAGATCCACCGTGGTCTCGCCGTCGGCCGCCACGTGGCGCCGTTCGATGCCGGTGCGGGTGCGGATCCACTCATCGCTCGTGTCGACCATCTTCTCGAGGTCGAAGTTGGTGACGACTTTTTCCGGCAGGTGCGAGCCGGTGCCGGTGATTCGCGAGTAAATCAAGCTCCGATCTCCTGCGCGCGCAGCGCCTGCGCAATGTGGCCGGTGAGGCCGCGGCGCGCGGCCAGCGACGCCGTGCCGATCGCACGCGAGAAGGCGACGCTGTCGGCGCTCCCGTGGCTCTTCACCACGATGCCGGTGAGTCCCACCATGCAGGCGCCGTTGTAACGGCGCGGATCGAGTCCCGCCGCCGCGCGGCGCAGCACCGGGCGCGCGATCGCGCCGGCGACGCGGTCGAGGAACGAGGCCTGGAATTCCTGGCGCAGCCGGTCTGCGATCAGGCCCGCGACGCCCTCCATGGTCTTCAAGGCGACGTTGCCGGTGAAACCGTCGGTCACGACCACGTCGACGTCGCCCGAGAAGATGTCGTCGCCTTCGACGAAGCCGACGTAGTTCAGGCCGCTGCTGCTCAAGAGCGCATGCGCCGTCTGCACGACCTCGTGCCCCTTCATGTCCTCCTCGCCGATGTTGAGCAGACCGATGCGCGGTGCCGCCACCGCGTAGACGTCGCGCGCGATGATGGCGCCCATGGCCGCGAACTGGCGCAGCTGCTCGGGCGTCGCCTTGGTGTTGGCGCCGAGATCCAGCATGTGCGTGTGGCCGTGAGCCGAGGGAATGGCGGAGATGATGGCGGCGCGCTCCACCCCGGGAAGCGTCTTCAGCACGAAGTGCGCGATCGCGGTCAGTGCGCCGGTGTTGCCGGCGCTCACGCAGGCGCAGGCGCCGCCGCTGTGCACCAGGTCGACCGCCACGCGCATCGAGGAGTCCTTCTTGTGGCGGATGGCCTCGCGCGGCTTCTCTTCCATGGTCACCACCTGGGAGGCGGCGGCCAGCGCGGTGCGCGCGCGCACGGCGTCCGGCTGGGAGCTGAGGGCCGCGGAGATCAACTGCGGATCGCCGACCAGCGTGGCGCGCAGCTCGGCATCGTCCGCGAGTGCCCGCAGCGCGCCCGCGACGTACTCGCGCGGCTCACGATCGCCGCTCATCACGTCGATCGCGATCGGCAGCACGCTCGACCCTGGACGCGGCGCGTCGACGGGGACTATTCCTTCTCTTCGCCCTCGGCCGGCTTCTCGATGACGCGCCGGCCGCGATAGAAGCCGTCGGGGGTGATGCGGTGCCGCAGATGGGTCTCGCCCGACTGCGGATCGGTCGATAGCGCCGGCTTCGCAAGGCCATCGTGCGAGC
>JASHQW010000035.1 GCA_030038875.1 Gammaproteobacteria bacterium
TTGATGTAGGCCTCGTTGACGTCGACCTCGATCTCGAGCGAATCCATGTCGACGAGCGTGCCGATTCCGGTGCGCGTGAAGCCGCCGCCCGCGGAGAACGGCGAGACGATCTCCCCGACCTGCGCCGCCTTGGCGATCACGACGCCGGTGAACGGCGCGCGCACCGTGCAGTAGTCGAGCTGTACCTGGGCTGCGCGCACGTTGGCCGCCGCCAGCTCGATCTGCTTGCGCTGCGACTGCACCAGGGCAGTTTGCGTATCCACCTGAGTGCGCGCCTGCTCGAGCGCCTGCTGCGACACCAGATTACGCTTCACGAGGTCCTCGTCGCGCTGCCGATCGCGCACGTTCTGGGCGAGCTGCGCCGCATCCTGCGCGAGCAGCGCCTGCGCCGACTGCAACTGCGCCTGCGCCTGCGCCAATGCCGCCTTCTGCGCCGTGTCGTCGAGGCGCGCCATGACCTGGCCGACGCCCACGTGGTCGCCCTCATCGAACAGCACCTGGGTCACCGTTCCGGTGATCTGCGCCGAGACGGTCGCCTCGCGCCGCGCGGTGACGTAGCCGGTGGCATCGAGCACCGAGGCGCCCCCGCCGCCGCCGCCGAGGGGCTGCGCCAGAGCCGTGTGCACCGGCAGTGCGCCGCGTGCCGACAACGCGAGCCACGCGCCGCCCCCCACGAGCACGATGAGGAGCGCCACGCCGCCGATGAGCCAGGTACGCCGTCCCGGAGCGAAGCCCGCCGGCTCCGCGCCGCGGTCGATCCGCAGCTGTCCCAACAGCGCCTTCTTGTCCGGCTCCGCGCTCATCCCCGTTCCGTCCGCGCACGCGCGCCGCGCAACGATAACATCAGCCGCTGCGCCGCTTCAGCCGCCGACGATTCTGGCCATCAGGCGCCGCGCCTGCGCGAACTCCGGCGCGATGAGCAGCGCATGCTCGAGCGCATCCCGCGCCCCGACCGGGTCGGCGTGATCCAGCAGATCGCGCGCGAGGTAAAGGTAGGCCTCCGCCGCACCCCAGCCCGGGAGCCGCTCAAGTCCGGCGCGCTCGGCCTCGAAGGCCGCGACCGCGAGCCGCAGCTTCGTGAGCGCGCGGTCCTTGTTGCCGCCGGAGGACGCGGGCTGATAGTCGTTGATCGCATCGACCAGCAGCACCCGCGGATCGTGTGGCGAGGCTTTGAGCGCCTGCTCCACGTCCTTGCGGGCCCGATGCGCGGAGAGGCTTCCGCCGCCGGCACGCAGCGGCGTCGCCAGGCAGGCCGCCCGCAGCGCCAGAGCGTCGGCAAACGCCGCCTCCGCCTCGAGGACGTTGTCTGCCTCGGTGACGCAGCGCTGCGCGAGGTCGCCGGCCGCGGCGCGCGATCCGGGCACTCCCTGCGCGGCGAGCTGTGCCTCGCGCCAGGCGAGGAGCGCGGCGTAGTAGCCGTGCAGCTTGTCGTGCGATTCATCGGCGGCGATCAGGCCGCGGAGACTCCTGAGGGCCGCGGCATCCTCGGTGTAATAGCCGTACTGGATGCGGCTCTCGATGTCACGCCAGGAGGTTTCCGCGCCGGGTGCTGCACCGCTCGCGCCGAGGAGCACCGTAGCGGCGAGCGGTAGAATATTCGCGCGCATGCAAAACCATAGCACAGGCTCGCCGGCCCCCGCCCCCTCAGCCACGCGCCCCGCGCAACTCATCGACATCGGCATCAATCTCGCCCACGACAGCTACGATGGCGACCGCGACGCGGTGCTCGCGCGCGCGCGCGCCGCGGGCGTGGTGCAGATGCTGGTCACGGGCGCGACGCTCTCCGGGAGCGCCAGCGCGCTGGCGCTCGCCCGGCAGCACCCCGGCACACTGTTTGCCACGGCCGGCGTTCACCCGCATCATGCGAGCGAGCTCACCCCCGCGCGCCTCGACGAGCTCGCCGAGCTCGCGCGCGCTCCCGAAGTGGCGGCAGTCGGTGAATGCGGCCTCGATTATTTCCGCGACTTCTCCCCGCGCGAAGCGCAACGACAGGCCTTTCACCGCCAGCTCGAGCTCGCCGCGCTTCTCGGCAAGCCCGCGTTCCTGCATCAGCGTGACGCGCACGCGGACTTCGTCGCCATCCTGCGCGAGCATGGCGCGCGGCACGCCGGCGTGGCGCACTGCTTCACCGGCGGGGAGGCGGAGCTCGAGGTTTACCTCGAGCTCGGGCTCTCGATCGGCATCACGGGCTGGATCTGCGACGAGCGCCGCGGCGCACACCTCGTGCCGCTCATGCGACGCATTCCCTCAGGGAAGCTCCTGCTCGAGACCGACGGCCCCTATCTCCTGCCGCGCGACCTCGCGCCAAGGCCCGCTTCGCGCCGCAACGAGCCGGCGTATCTTCCCCACATCGCGGCGGTGGTGGCGCGCGCACGCGGCGAGCCGCTCGAGGCGCTCGCGCACTCGAGCACCGCCGGGGCACGCGAGTTGTTCCGCCTGCCTCGCGCGGGAAGCGCCCGAGAGATTACCTTATAAATAATATGTAAGCCATTGAATGTTGTAAAGGAATAGACTCATGGATCTCAAGCGTCTCCACGCCTTCGTCGGCAATACCTGGGACAAGTCGATCATCGAGCGCCTGGTTGCCTACGTGCGCATCCCCAACAAGTCGCCGGATTTCGATCCTCAATGGGAGAGTCACGGGCACATGGAAGCGGCCGTGCAGCTCATGGCCGCGTGGTGCCGGCTGCAGCCGCTGCCGGGCATGCGTGTCGAGGTGCGCCGTCTTGCGGGCCGCACGCCGCTGCTGCTCATCGACGTTCCCGGCGAGCTGCCCGGCTGCGCCCTCCTCTACGGCCATCTCGACAAGCAGCCCGAGTTCACGGGCTGGCTGCCGGGCCTGGGTCCCTGGGAGCCGGTCATCCGCGACGGCAAGCTCTACGGACGCGGTGCCGCCGACGACGGCTATGCAGTGTTCAGCTCGCTCACGGCCATCGCCGCGCTCAAGGAGCAGCAGCTGTCGCTGCCGCGCTGCGTCGTGCTGATCGAGGCCTGCGAGGAGAGCGGCAGCGACGATCTGCCCGCGCATCTCGAGGCGCTCGGCGCAGGAATCGGCGAGCCCGCGCTGGTCGTGTGCCTGGATGCCGAATGCGGCAACTATGAGCAGGTATGGTGCACGACTTCGCTGCGCGGCAATGTGGTCGGCAC
>JASHQW010000220.1 GCA_030038875.1 Gammaproteobacteria bacterium
GACGGGCGCTTCGCCACGCTCGCTGCGGTGCTCGCGCATTATTCGGACCTCGCGCAGCGCGCCGGAGGGGCGCGGCGCATCGACCCGCGGCTCCCGCGCGCGCCCTTGAGCGCCGCCGAGCGTGCGGCGCTCATCGCTTTCCTCGAGAGCCTCACCGACCGCGCATTCGTCGAGCGCTTTGCCGCGCGCGCCGCGCCGGCGCCCGGTGCGTCCTCCGGCCCAACCCGTTAGGCTTCGCCTCTCCGCCGACGTGCGGACTCGAGAGGGGGGCGCATGCCATCGCAGTTCTATCTCCGCAGCTTTCAGGTCGTGGGCTCGGCGGTGCTCGCCTGGCTGCTGTACGAGATCCTGCTGCCGCTGCGCGCCGAGCTCGGCTGGGCAGCGGTGCTCGCCTTCATCCTCTACCCGCTCAACGAGGCGCTCACCCGGCGCCTCAAGGGCCGCCGCGCGCTCGCCGCCGGCATCATCACCGGACTCACCCCGTTTCTGGTGCTCGCCCCGCTCGCGGTGCTCGGGGCCGTGTTCGCCGGCCAGGTCGCGCACGTCATCGCATCGCTCCGCGGCCGCACGCTCCTCTCCGGCCCCGAGATCCTCGAGCGCCTCTCGGCGTTGCCGCTGATCGGCAGCGCGGTCGACTGGGCCCGCGAGAACGCCTCGGTGAGCGTCGAGCAGGTGCAGGGGTGGATGGACAGCAGTCTGCAGGCGCTGCTCGAGCGCGCCGCGGCCGCCGGCGGCGGGCTGGCGCTCGGCGTCTTCGGCACGCTGCTCGGCTTCTTCATGATGCTGTTCATGCTGTACTTCTTCCTGCAGGACGGGCGCGCGATTCTCGCCGGGCTCGAGCATCTCATTCCGACCACGAGCGAGCGGCGCCACCGCGCGCTCAACTACCTCGGCGCGGTGACGCGCGCCGTGGTCTTCGGCTCGGTGGCGACCGCCTTCGTCCAGGGCGTCATCGTCGGCATCGGCTTTGCGATCGCGCGGCTCCCCTCGCCCGTCGTATTCGGGGTGCTCGGGGTGATCGCGGCCTTCCTCCCCTCGGGGGCCGGCATCGTGCTCATCCCGGCGGTCGGCTACCTCGCCTTCACGGGGCGCTGGGGCGCGGCCATCTTTCTCGGCTGCTGGACCGTCGGCATGTGGCTGCTCGAGAACCTGCTGCGGCCGCTGCTCACCTCGCGGCACATGGAGGTGTCGACGCTCGCGATCTTCGTCGGCGCGATCGGCGGCGCCTCGGCCTTCGGCATTCTCGGGCTCATCATCGGACCGGTGGTGCTGAGCTTCGCCGTCGCCCTGGTGCGCTACATCCAGCAGCAGCCGGAGGCGGACGCCTGAGGGCGCGGCCTTTCCCGTAAAATGCGCGCCCTATGGATCTCACCCCGATCCTCGAGCCCCTGAACGAGGCGCAGCGCGCCGCGGTCACCGCCCCGGTCGGGCCGGTGTTGGTGCTCGCCGGCGCCGGCAGCGGCAAGACGCGCGTGCTCACGCACCGCATCGCCTGGGTGATTCAGGCCGAGGGCGCCTCACCGCAGGGCATTCTCGCCGTCACCTTCACCAACAAGGCGGCCGGCGAGATGCGCGCGCGCGTCGAGCGGCTCCTGGGTGTTCCGGCCGCGGCGCTCTGGATCGGCACCTTTCACGGCATCGCGCACCGGCTGCTGCGCATCCACTGGCGCGAGGCACAGCTGCCGCAGGGCTTCCAGATCATGGACTCCGAGGACCAGCAGCGCCTCATCAAGAAGGTGATCCGCTCGAAAGAGCTCGACGAGACGCGCTGGGTGCCGCGCGAGGTGCAGTGGTTCATCAATTCCAACAAGGACGAGGGGCGCCGGCCGGCGAAGCTCGCCGACGGCGGCGATCCGGCGCGCCGCGAGCTGATCCGTCTGTACGCCGCTTACGAGGAGGCCTGCGCGCGCACCGGCATGGTGGATTTCGCCGAGCTGCTGCTGCGTGCCTTCGAGCTCTGGCGCGACAACCCGCAGCTCCTCGGACATTACCGACGGCGATTCAGGCACGTGCTGGTCGATGAGTTCCAGGACACGAACAGCATCCAGTACGGGTGGCTGAAGCTCCTCGCGCCGCCGCAGCTGCAGCCGGCCGCCTCGCCTGACGCGCACGCCACCGCCTTGCCCTACGCGGTTGCGGACGACGACCAGGCGATCTACACGTGGCGCGGCGCGCGCGTCGAGAACGTGCAGCAGTTTCGGCGCGACTACCCGCAATCGCAGCTCTTCAAGCTCGAGCAGAACTACCGCTCGAGCGGCACGATACTCGAGGCCGCCAACGGCCTGATCGCCCACAACGCCAGCCGGCTCGGCAAGAAGCTCTGGACGAGCGGCGCGCGCGGCGAGCCGCTGCACCTCTACAGCGCCTTCAACGAGCGCGACGAGGCGGAGTTCGTCACGCACCGCATCCGCGAGCACGTGGCCCACGGCGCGCTGCGCCGCCACATCGCGATTCTGTACCGCTCCAACGCGCAGTCGCGGGTCTTCGAGGAGGCGTTCCTCTCCGCGCGCATTCCCTACAAGGTGTACGGGGGCCTGCGCTTCTTCGAGCGCGCCGAGATCAAGGACGCGCTCGCGTACCTGCGCCTGCTCGCCAACCGCCGCGACGACGCCTCCTTCGAGCGCGTGGTGAACCTGCCGCCGCGCGGCATCGGCGCGAAGAGCCTCGACCTGCTGCGCACGCAGGC
>JASHQW010000221.1 GCA_030038875.1 Gammaproteobacteria bacterium
GCTGCAAGCCGTCCCCACGCCGTTCAACATCGCCTACAGCAGCGACGGGCATTTCCTCTACGTGGCGTACATGACCCCGGCGGCGTCCTTCGGGGTGCTGGATCCTGCGAAGGGTGCGGTGCTCGCCGAGATCGACACCGCGGGCTGCGTGCTGGCCATCCCCTCGGGACCGAACCGTGTCTCGTCGCTGTGCGAGAGCGGACGGCTGCTCACCGTCGCCCTCGACCCCCAGGGCCACGAGGCTTCGCGCTCGATGTCGGCGCCGTTTTTCGATCCCGATAAGGATCCGGTGTTCGTGCAGGGCATCCCGAGCGCCCGCGGCTTCACGTTCCTCTCCTTCCTCGGCGAAGTGCACGACGTCGACCTGACGGGCGCGCAGCCGGCGTTCGCGCCCACCTGGTCGCTGGTCGGCGCCGCGGAACGCGGCCAGTGGCGTCCGGGCGGCGAGCAGGTGGGGGCGATCCACCTCGGGCTCGGCAAGCTCTACGTGCCGATGCATCGCGGCGGCGAGGGCACGCACAAGGACGGCGGCACCGAGCTCTGGGTATTCGACCTCGCGACTCATCAACGCCTGGCACGCTGGTCGCTCAAGGCCGCGGGAATCCGGCCGGTTGTCGCCGTGAACGTCTCGCAGGACGCGGCGCCCCTCGTGTTCCTCGCTACAGAGGCCGCGGACCTTGCGATTCTCGATGCTGGCAACGGACGCGTGCGCCATGTCGAGAAGGACCTCGGCCAGACGCCGTGGCAGCTGCTCACCCCCTGAGGCCCGAAGGTGCGCATGCGCTCACTCGACCAGCTGTTCGAACACTCCGCCCGCTCCCTGGCGAGCCGCAGCTCGCGGCGTAGCCTGCTCGCGGCCCTCGGGCAGGCGCTGATGGGCGCGGCGCTGCTCCCGCTGCTGCCCATCGACCGCGGCAGCCGCGCTCAGGCCGCGGATGCCAAGCCTAAGACCGCCGGACCCGAGAGCTGCGCGTACTGGAAGTACTGCGCCATCGACGGCTTCCTGTGCGCCTGCTGCGGCGGCACCTCGACGTCCTGCCCACCGGGAACCGGCTCCTCCCCCATCACCTGGATCGGCACCTGCCATAACCCGGGTGATGGCCGTGACTACATCGTCTCCTACAACGACTGCTGCGGTAAGACGAGCTGCGGCACCTGCGCGTGCGAGCGCGACGAGGGTGAGAAGCCGCTGTACCGGCCGTCACGCAACAACGATCTCAACTGGTGCATGGCGAACGCCGAGTCGAATTACCACTGCACGGTGTCGGTGATCCTCGGGGTAGCGGAAAAATGACCGGGCGTGCGGGCGAGGCGCCAGTCGCGGCATCCGCTGCGGGGCTCGCCGCGCTGGCACTTGCAGGCAGCGCGGCCGCGGATACGCCGCCCGCCTACCCGCAGGGCGCCGCGAGCTTTCAGGCCAGCTGCGCCGTGTGTCACGGCGCCGCCGGCGCCGGCCTGCCCTCGCTCGCGCCGCCGCTCCTCTCCTATCCGGCGCGTTACGCCGCGAGCGCGGAGGGACGCAGGCAGCTCGCAATGACGGTTCTCTACGGCATGTACGGCGACATTGCGGTCGACGGCAAGCACTACGCCTTTCGCATGCCGGACTTCGGCCGGCTCGATGATGCGGCTCTCGCGGCGCTGCTCAATTTCGTGGTGTTTGATCTTGCGCACGCGCCCGCGGGCGTGCCGCCGCTCGCGCCCACCGAAATCGCCGCCGAGCGCGGCCACGCGCTCGATGGTGCGGCGGTGCGGGAGCATCGCAAGAGCGTCACGCCCGCGGAGCCCTGAGCATGCGCCGCGCGTTCGCCGCGGCCGCCGCCCTCGCGGCCGCCCTGTTGGTGCGCGCCGCGCATGGGAGTCCGCAGCAGGACTACATCCTCTATTGCATGGGCTGTCACGGCGATCAGGCCCAGGGGGTGCCTGGCAAGGTACCGCCCCTGGCCGGCTCGCTCGCTCTCTTCATGCGCAGTGCCGCGGGGCGCGATTACCTCTTGCGCGTGCCGGGCGCCGCGAACTCGGCACTCACGGATGCGCGGCTGACCGCGGTCCTCAACTGGCTGGCGGAGAGCTTCCCGCCCGAGGCCATGACCGCGCGGCCGGAGCCGTTCACCGTGGCGGAGGTCGCGCGGGTGCGCCGCTCGCCGCTCGCTAACGTGCAGGAGACGCGCCGCGAGGTGGTGCGCGCGCTCGCCGCGAGCGGCCGGGCGCCGCCCGCCGCCTACTGAGGCGTACGCCGGGCCGACCCGGCCGCCTCACTCGCGGAAGATGGCCGTGATGCCGATGGTGCGCGGCCGGAAGCTGTAGGCCCGCTCGAGTCGGGTGCCGTAGGACGGCGCGCATTCGGTCGGGATCGGGCAGATCGTCCAATTGTAATCGGTCAGGGCGTGTGAGTTGGTCAGGTTGTCGACGAATGCCGAGACCGACCATTCACCGAGCTGCGTTCCGGCCCGCATGCTGGTGAAAGTCGTTCCCGGCAGCGTGAAGTTGGCAGGGTCGTACTGCAGCGTCTGCGGATCCTGGTAAGCCGACGGCCACTTGGCGCGCGCCTGGTATTCGTAGTCGACGCGGATGAACGATTCGTGGGCCAGGGCGCTGAACTTGTACTCGAGCCCAAGCGCGGTGGTGATCGGCGCGGTCGGCTGGCCGCCGCCGGTCTCGCTGCTCTGACCGACGATGGCGTCGCCGCTGGCGACCACCGGGCTGACCTCGGCCGGGCTCAAGCGCGAGTCCTTGGTGTAGCGGGCGTCGGTGTAGCCGGCCGCCAGCTCCGCGCTCAGCGCATCGGTCAGCTCGGCGTCGATCTGCAGGTCGACGCCTTTGGCGACCGCCTGGCCGAGGTTGTCGATGAAGGAGATCTGACAGATGGGCGGCACCACCACCTGCTGGATGTTATTCCAGCGGATGTAATAGACGCTGCTCGCGATGCGCACGCGGTTCTCGATGTTGTTCTTGGCGCCGATCTCGTAGCTGTCCACGGTGTCGGAGCTGTATTGGGTCGGCGAGGCGGTGATGCCGAAGTTCTTGAAGTCGGTGGCACAGGCAACCGCCGGCAGGGGGTTGTTGGCGCCGCCGGGACGGAAGCCCTTGGCATAGGTCGTGTAGTACATGTCGTTGGGGTCGGCCTGCCACTGCAGGCTCACCTTGGGCGTGAAGGAGTTCTCGGCGTTGTTGCCGGCGCCGCTGATCGGCGCCGAGAACAGCTGCGGGCCACCGGTGTAGGTGGTGAAGGAGAACTTGGTGTGCGACTCGCGCGCCCCGACGGTGACCTTGAGCTCATCGGTCAGCCCGTAGGTGAACTCGCCGAACAGCGCGTACTGCTGGTCCTGGGAGTTGGTCTGCAGAAAGTAGGAGTCGTACGGGAACGCTGGCACGTACGGCACCGGGTTGCCGTTGGCGTCGGTAAAGAAATCCGTATAGGGCAGCCCGGTCAGCGCCAGCGACAGCTCATTGAGCAGAGGGTCGTGGATCTGCTCGAGATAGCTCTGGCGGTTGGTGCTGAAGAACACGCCGGTGGTCCATACCAGCCTGGCATTCGAGTCGCTCGACTGCAGCCGCACTTCCTGAGTAATGTTCTGCTGGGCGTTGTCGACCGTGGACGGCGAGAGGTAATTCAGCGCGCCCGCGGGCAGATGGATGCCAGTGGCATCGAGCAGCGGAAACTGCACCCCGGGCAGGAACGACGACAGCGGAAACACCGCGGTGCTCGGCGCGGCGGGCTGCTCCTGGTAGAAGCCCAGGTTGTAGAGCGTGCCCTCGTAGCCGTCCTGCTCGCGCCGATGATAATAGGAGGTGTTGGAGATGAATTGCGCCGAGCCCAGATCACCCTGCACCTTGAGCGCGGTCAGATAGAACTTGTCCGGCACCCGCCGCTGGGTGGGATCGGCATCGACGAAGTTGTCGCTGCTGGGATTGGAGTAGAGCGGCCAGTAGTTGTTGATGTCGTTACGCTGCTGGTTCTGATAATAGATCGAAGGGGTGAAGGTCCACTTGTCGTTCGCTGCCCACAGGAACGCGAGGCGCACCAGGTAGGTATCGACGAAGTTGGCATTTGTCTCGGTGGTGGCCAGCGTCACCGGGTCGATGTCGTTGATCCAGCCGCCGTCGCGCCGATACCAGACCGACAGCCGCGCGCCGAGCGTGCCGCTGATGAGCGGCCCGCCGGCCGCGACACCCGCCTCGTAGCTCGGCGCGCCGCCCTCGGTGTCGGAAAATTCCGCGCGCGCGTAGATGCTGTCCTTGGTGAGGCTCGGCTGCGTGGTGATGTAGCGCACCGTGCCGCCCTCGGAACCCGAGCCGAACAGTGTGCCCTGCGGGCCGCGCAGCACCTCGACGCGGTCGATATCGAAGGATTTCGGCAGTGCCTCGTCGGGGTTGAAGGCGAGCGCGCGCATCTGGATCGGCGTGTCGTCGAGGTAGATGCCGGTGGTGCCGGCCCCGCCGGTGCTCGAGATGCCGCGGATCGAGATGTTGTTGGTGCCGGAGTTGTCGAAGTTCACGCCGGGCGTGAAGCGCGCCACCTCGGAGAAGTCCTTGATGCCACGATCATCGAGGCTCTCCTGCGTGAGCGCGGTGACGCTGATCGGGACCTTGCTCAAGCTCTCTTCGCGGCGTGTCGCGGTCACCACCACTTCCTGCAGCCCGCCCGCGGGCGCCGGCTCCTCGGTGGGCTGCGCCGGCTGCTGATCGGCCCACGACGCGCCGGCGCCACAAGCCAGAGCCGCCACCATGAGCTGCGCGCCGGCACGCGCGCAGACGGATCCGTACCGGTGATCGCGCCGCATGGAGCCTCCCCTGAAGACGTTTGTTGTATAGCCGCACCCGCCGTGCGGCGAGCGCCGTCACAAGGTAACGTGCCCGCGGCGCCGCGGCAACCGGCCATGCGGCGCGCGCATGCAAACGGTGCACGCGGCGCCATTGCGCCCTGAAGCGGGCAGTGTCAGGCCTTAAGTCCCCGGGTCACCGGCAGCGTGCGCACGCGCTTGCCGGTCGCGGCGTAAATGGCGTTGCAGAGGGCGGCGCTCGCGCATGCGGTGCCGGTCTCGCCCACTCCACCGGGGCTCTCGCTGCTGGTGATGAGATGTACTTCGACCTTCGGCGCCTCGCCGATCCGCAGCGGCAGAAAGTCGTTGAAGTTGCCCTGCTGCACCCGGCCGTTGGCGATGGTGATCTCGTTGCTGAGCGCCGCGCTCAATCCGAAAGTCACGCCGCCCTCGAGCTGCGCGCGCACTCCGTCGGGATTCACCACCTGGCCGCAGTCCATCGCGCACACGACGCGCCCGACGCGCGGGTGTCCCTGCGCGTCGACGCTCACCTCGGCGACCTGCGCCAGGTAGCTGCCGAAGGCATATTGAATGGAGACGCCCCGGCCGCTGCCCGCCGGCAGCGCCGTGCCCCAGCCGGCGCGGTCGGCGGCCAGCTCGAGCACCGCGCGCATGCGCGGCTCCTTGAGCAGCGCGCGGCGGTAGCTCACCGGATCCTGCTGCACGGCGGCCGCCAGCTCGTCCACGAAACTCTCCACGGCGAAGACGCTGCGCGTCGCGCCGACGCCGCGCCACCAGCCCGTGGGCACACCGGGCGGATCGCGGCGCACGAAGCGCACTTCCATGTTCTCGAGCGGATAGGCCAGATCCACCGCCGAGGTCACCGCGTCCGGATCCACGCCGTTCCTGACCGTCTCCTCGCCGTAGTAGAGCGCCCACAGGCCCGCGCCCGCGATGGTGTGCCGCCAGGCGACCGGCGAGCCCTTCGCATCGAGCGATGCCGACAGATGATCCACGTAGTAGGGCCGGTAGCGGTCATGGCGGATGTCCTCCTCCCGGGTCCACAGTACCTGCACCGGACCCTGCACGTGGCGCGCGATGCGCGCCGCCAGCACCACCCCGTCCACCTCGAGACGCCGGCCGAAACCGCCGCCGATGAGCTGGTTGTGCAGGATGATCTGCTCGGGCTTCAGGCCGAGCGCGGCGAGCTTGGCGACCGCGCGGTCGGGCGCCTGGGTGCCGCTCCAGATCTCGCACTCGCCGCTGCGCCAGTCGACCGTGCAGTTCATCGGCTCGAGGGTCGCGTGCGCCAGGAAGGGCTGATGATAGGTTGCCTCTACGTGCGTCGCGGCGCGCGCCGCTGCGGCCGGCTTGCCCTTGCTGAGGGCCAGGGCGCCCGCCTCGCGTGCGGCACTCTCGAGCTCCGCGACGATCGCCGCCTGCTGCACGGCGGCGTTCGCTCCGTCGTCCCAGCGCGGCGCGAGCGCTTTCATCCCCTGCATGGCCGCCCAGGTACCGTCGGCGACGACCGCGACGAGATCGCCCTCGTTCACCACCTGCCGCACGCCGCGCACCGACAGCGCCGCCTCGTCCTCGAGCGCCGCGACAGTGCCGCCGAGCACCGGCGTGATCGCGATCACGGCCACCTTCCCCTGCGGCGGCCGTGCGTCGATGCCGAAGCGCGCGCTACCGTCGACCTTGGATGGACCGTCGAGCCGCGTGGTCGCGTGACCGATCAGACGGAAATCCTTCGCAGCTTTGAGGGGCGGCGGTGCCGGCACGGGGAGAGCGGCCGCCGCCGTCGCCAGGGTGCCGTAGCCGAGACGCCGGCCCGAGGTGGCGTGGACCACCGCGCCGTTCTCGGCATGGCAGGTCGCGGTCGGCACACGCCAGCGCCTGGCCGCCGCCTCGATCAGCATGAGGCGCGCGGTCGCGCCCGCCTGGCGCAGCGGCGTCCAGCACTGAATGATCGACAGCGAAGTGCCGGTCGACTGATCCCACTTCAGGCCTTCATCCGCCGAAGGGTCTGGCACGAAGCCGTAGACTTCGGGATTCGGCGGCGCGGCCTCGACGCTCACGGCATCGAGCCCCACCTCGAGCTCCTCGGCGATGAGCATCGAAAGCGAGGTGTAGGTACCCTGGCCCATCTCGACCTTGGGCATGACGAGCGTCACGCGCCCGCTCGGCTCGATGCGCACGAAGGCATTCAGCACCCCGCGTCCGCCGCCTCCGCTGCCGGTGTGGTGCTGCAGCCGCCGGGCGGTGACCCCGAGCACCAGCGCGCCGCCGACCGCCGCGGCCACCAGCACGAACTGGCGGCGCGTGACCGCGGGGACGCTCAAGAGCCCTCCGGGGGCCGTGCGCTCGGCTCGCTCGCCATCATGTGACTCCCCTTACTCCTTATGATGGGCGATCGCTTACGGCGTGAGCCGCGTCAGGCCACCGAGCCACGGCTGCAGCACCGGCGGCACCTCCACCGAGCCGTCCTCGTTCTGGAAGTTCTCGAGCACCGCCACAAGGGTGCGCCCGACGGCGAGCCCGGAGCCGTTAAGAGTGTGCACTGGCTCGGGCTTCTTGTCCTGGGGATTGCGCCAGCGCGCCTGCATGCGGCGCGCCTGGAAGGCCTCGAAGTTGCTGCACGAGGAGATCTCGCGGTAGCGCTCCTGCGAGGGCAGCCAGGCTTCGAGATCGTAAGTCTTCGCCGAGCCGAAGCCGGTGTCCCCGGCGCACAGCGCGACCTTGCGGTACGGGATCCCGAGGCGCTGCAGTACCGCCTCGGCGTGCCCGGTGAGCTCCTCGAGCGCCGTGTAGGAGTCCGCCGGACGCACGATCTGCACCAGCTCCACCTTGTCGAACTGGTGGTTGCGGATCATGCCGCGGGTGTCCTTACCGGCGGCGCCCGCCTCCGAGCGGAAGCACGGCGTGTGCGCGACGAACTTGAGCGGCAGCCGCTCGGCCGGCACGATCTGTTCGCGCACCAGGTTGGTGACCGGCACCTCCGCCGTCGGGATGAGGTGGAAATCCTGCTCGCCGCGCACTGCGAACAGGTCCTGCTCGAACTTCGGCAGCTGTCCGGTGCCAATGAGCGCCGCTGGCTGCACCATGTAGGGCACGTATACCTCGGTGTAACCGTGCTCGCGGCTATGCAGGTCGAGCATGAACTGCGCGAGCGCGCGATGCAGCCGCGCGACGGCACCGCGCATCACCACGAAGCGCGCACCCGAGATGCGGGCCGCCGCCTCGAAGTCGAGGCCACCGAGCCGCTCGCCGATCTCGACGTGATCGCGCGCCTTGAAGCGCAAGGCCCGCGGCTCGCCCCAGCGCCGCACTTCGGCATTGGCGCGCTCGTCGCTCCCGTCGGGAACCGAGGAGTGCAGCAGGTTCGGGAGCCCCAGCTGCCACTGCTCGAGCTCCGCCTGTACCCCGGCCAGCTGCTCCTCGGCCCCCGCGAGCTCGGCGGTCAGCGCCTCGCCGCGCGCAATCAGCGCGGCGCCGTCCTCGCCGCGCCCCTTGGCCATGCCCACCGCCTTGGCGTTCGCATTGCGCTCGGCGCGCAGCCGGTCGACCTCGACCGCGCAGGGCTTGCGCCGCTCCTCGAGAGCCTTGAGCGCCTCGACATCCAGCCGGTAGCCGCGGCGCGCGAGATTGCGGGCCACTTCCTCCGGCTCGTTACGCAGTAACTTCGGATCGATCACTCGGTACCTTGCGGCGTGGGTGGTTGGCGTCGCAGGCGCGCCAGTGCCTCGCCGATCTTGAGCTCGAGCCCACGGGCAACCGGCCGATAGTATCGCCGATCCGGCATCCCGTCCGGCAGGTAGCGCTCGCCGGCGGCGAAGGCGTCCGGCTCGTCGTGCGCATAGCGGTAGTCGCGCCCGTAGCCGAGCTCCCTCATCAGCCGGGTCGGCGCGTTGCGCAGCTTCAGTGGTACCTCGAGCGTGCCGAACTCCGCCACGTCTGCCATCGCTTCGCCCATGGCCACGTACACCGCGTTGCTCTTCGGCGCGCACGCGAGATATACGACTGCGGTCGCGATCGCCAGCTCCCCTTCGGGCGTGCCGAGCCGCTCGTACGCCTCCCACGCATCGAGCGTGAGCGCGAGCGCGCGCGGATCGGCGAGCCCTGAGTCCTCGCTCGCCATGCGGACCACGCGCCGAGCGATGTAGCGCGGATCGCAGCCGCCATCGAGCATGCGGCATAGCCAGTAGAGCGCCGCGTCGGGATCCGAGCCACGGACCGCCTTGTGCAGGGCCGAGATCTGCTCGTAGAACTGGTCCCCGCCCTTGTCGAAGCGGCGGTGGCCACCGCCGGCCACCTCGCGCGCCAGCGCCGCGTCGAGGGTGTGCGGAGTGGCACTGGCCTGCGCGAGACTCACCGCGAGCTCGAGCATGTTGAGCGCCCGGCGGGCGTCCCCGTCGGCGGAGTGCGCGAGCAGCTCGAGTGCCTCGGGCTCGGCGACGATGCGCTCCCGGCCGAGCCCGCGCTCCTCATCGGTCAGCGCCGCGCGCAGCACGG
>JASHQW010000222.1 GCA_030038875.1 Gammaproteobacteria bacterium
CCGCGCTTCATGAGGACCGGGTCGGACACGGGATCGCTGCCCAGGCGGTGGAAGCGCGCCTGGCTGTCGAGATAGCGCTCGGGCGTGTCGACCTTGCCGGTGAGCTGGTTGTAGAAGAAGCCGCTGCCGTCGTCGAGCCATGCGGGGTTGGCGCCCTCGGTGTTGGCGATGCGCTCGGGCAGGTCGGTGCCGTCCGCGGTCTTCAGGACATGGAGGACCGAATCCTCGCTGCCGTCCTTCGACAGCCCGTAGACGACGTGCACGCCATCGGGCGAGGCGTGCCACCAGTCGAGCGACAGGTGGCTGGTGGCGCTCGAGAGCGCCGTGGGATCGATGAGCACGCGCCGCACGCCGTGCTCCTCGACGAACAGGCGGTAGTTCTCGGCGCCCGCCGGGCGCTGCTCGATGAAGAGCCTGCCGCCGGCGCGCTGCACGCGGCGCGTGAGCGCGGCGTCGCCCGAGAGCTGCTGGATGCGCGCGAGGAGCTGGTCCCGCCCCGGAATCCGCTCGAGCACCGCCCGCGTGTGGGCGTTCTGCCCCCTGAGATAGGGCAGCCACTCCGGATCCTGGTCGTTCTCCATCCAGCGGTACGGATCGCGCAGCGTCTCGCCGAAATAGTTGTCGGTGACGACCGCGACGCGCGCCACCGGCGCCGGGGGAATGGCAGATGCGGCCGAGACCGCGGCGGTGCCCGCCGCCGCCCCGGCGGTGTCGCGGCGGCGCGTGAGGAGCGAGGCGACCGCGCCCGCGGCGCCGGCGAGCCATTCACGACGATTGATTGCGCTCATGAGAAAGATCCTTCGACGTCCCTTCAGTGGTGCGCCGGCGCCGGCGGCTGTGCAGGCTCCGGCAGCCAGTGCACTTCCTCGCGCAGCTCGGAGGCCACGGCGTCGACCTGGCCCCGGCCCCGCGTGAGCACCGCGATGCTGCCGTCGCCCGCCGGCACGATCACCCCGGTCATGCCACCCTCGCGGAAGTCGTCGCGCGCCTTGACCTGCTCGTGGCGCAGGATCAGCACGGTGGCCGGCCCGTGCGTGGTCTCGATGACCAGGTGCGGCACGTAGTGCCCGCGGAACCAGCAGCTCTGCGCGTAGACGATCTTATCGGACGCGAGGTCGAGGCCGACACCGGAGCTCTTGAGCGCGTGATCGATCGAGCCGGCGCTCACGTTATGGGTGCTCAGCCAGCTCTCGGGCTCCGCCTTGACGTGCGCCACCACGTCGCGCGCCAGCGTATCGGTCGGCCGCAGCAGCCACACCGCGAGCCCCGCCGCCATCGCCAGCACCACTCCCGCCGCCAGCGCATACTCGCGCCACGGCGGCGCCCCGCCCCGCGCGGCGCGCCCGCTCAGGTTTGGCGGCTCGGCGAGCGCGCGGCGGATATCGGCGTTCAACCGCCGCATCTCCTCGCGCAGGGCGCGGCAGTCCGCGCAGCCGCGCACGTGCTCCTCGAGCTCGCGGCCCGCCGCGTCCGGATCCGCGCCTATCAGGAGCCGCGCGTCCTCGCAGATCATGTCGGCTGCTCCTCGGGCGCGCCGCCGGGCGCAGCCGTGCCGCACAGGCCGCGCAGCCTGTGACGCGCGCGGAACAGGCGCGTCAGCACCGCGGTGTTGGTCAGCTCGAGCTCGCGGGCGATCTCCTCGGTGGAGAATCCGCCGAGCACCTGCATCACCAGCGGCTCGCGGTACTCGATCGGCAGCCTCATGATGGCGGAGCGCAGCGTGAGCAGCTGCGCGTCGGCCGTCGCGGCGGCGGCGTTGTCGGGAATGTCGAGCGCATCATCGAGGGACACGAGCTCCAGGCGCTTGCGTTCATAGAGCCGGGCGTGCTCGCGCCTGACGATGGTCAGCAGCCAGGCGCGGGCCGCGGCCGGATCCTTCAGGGCCTCGCGCGACCGCCAGGCACGCAACAGCGCCTCCTGCACGATGTCCTCGGCGATCGCCCGGTCGCGCGCCAGCCATTGCGCGAAGCGCAGCAGATCCGGCCGCAGCGACTCGAGGAGCGCCGTGAGGGGCGCGCGCGCGGCATCGCCGCGAGACCGCTCACCGATGGAGGAGACCGGGGATGGCACCGGGGGATTGCGCATGACCGCTGGCGGCAAGGACCGCGGCGATTATATGTGCGGCGCCCGGCGGCAGTGGCAATATCGCGCCGGTCCGCCCGGTCTGTAAGCCCAACACCACCGACTCGAGGAGGCGCCGTGAAATATCTCATCCAGTGGCTGATCGACTGGCCCGAGAGCGTCGCCAGGCATCTCACCTGGCTCGCACCTCTGTTTGCCCGCATCACCGTGGGTTGGGTCTTCCTCTGGAGCGGCTGGGGCAAGCTCCATAACCTGCCGGAGGTCACCCAGAACTTCATCGGCTGGGGCGTCCCCTTCCCGCAGCTGCTTACCCCGTTCGTGTCGGGTGTCGAGTTCTTCGGGGGCCTGTTCCTGCTCGCGGGGCTCCTCAGCCGCATCTCCGCCGGCGCCCTCGGAATCACCATGATCGTCGCGATCCGCTCGGCCAAGTGGGCCGACGTCGACTCGCTCGAGACGCTGCTCGGGTTCGACGAGTTCGAGTACCTGGCGCTGTTTCTGTGGATCGCGATCGCAGGCCCCGGGCCGCTGTCGCTCGATTACTGGCTCAAGCGGCGCTTCAGCCCGCCGGGAGACCGTTTCGTCGCGGCGACGCGTGCACAAAGCGGCCGCGCGTAACAAAATACGCCTCCCCCCGGTCTGCTCACCTGACCGGGGCTTCGAGCCCGGTAAGTCAATACGTATTCACTTCACTCCGAGGTCAATCCAAATGCGTAAAAACAGCACCGGCGTAGCCCTCGCGACAGCGGCGGCCATGCTCTTCGGCACGGCTTTGACCAGCACCGCCTCAGCCGCGGATGCCCCCAAAGCCGACGCAGCCAAGATCCACTGCACGGGGGTCAACTCCTGCAAGGGTCAGTCGGCATGTAAGAGCGCCAACAACGCCTGCAAGGGGCAGAACTCCTGCAAGGGCAAGGGCTTCCTCGAGATGACCAAGGCCGACTGCGACGCCGCCAAGGCCAAAGCCAAGTAATAGCCCTGAAGCTAAAGCCCCGGTGTGGCGGCGCTGTGCGGCGGCGCCGCACCGGGGCTTCTTATTCCCTCCGGGGCCGCTCAGGCCGGCACGCCGTCAAAGAAATCCACCGCGCCGCTCTCGAGCGAGTACTCCGCCCCCACCACCAGCAGGCCGTCCTTCTCGATCGCCTGCTCGAGCGCTTCGGAGCCATGACGCAGGTGATCGGCCGACATGCGGATGTTGGCGCGCACCGCCTGGCGCACCAGGGCCTCGCGGCCCGCATGCGCGCCGCGCTCGATGAGTCCCTCGACGGCCGGACGGATGCGGTTGACGATCGAGCGCAGGTTCGGCGACTGATCCTTGCTCGGGCGGGTGAGCTGGTCGAGCGTCGCGTGGATCGCGCCGCAGTTGGAATGGCCCAGCACCACGACCAGCCGGGTGCCGAAGGCGGCGGCGGCGAATTCGACGCTGCCGACCTGGGACGGGGCCACGATGTTGCCCGCCACGCGGATGACGAACAGATCGCCGAGCCCCTGGTCGAATACGATCTCGGCGGGCACGCGCGCATCGGAGCAGCCGAGAATGATGGCGAACGGCTCCTGCCCGGCCGGCAGCTCGCGGCGTCGTGTGCGCACCGGGTGCACCGCACGCAGCTCGGCGACGAAGCGGGCGTTGCCTTCACGGAGCGCGGCGAGCGCAGTCAGTGCGGGTGTCATGGCGCCACCGTACCGGGAGCGGCGGCGGAAAGCCAACCGCCGCCGCGGCGGCTTCTCAGCGCGGACGGCGCACGCCACGGGTCGGCTGCGCGGCGAGCGGATCCTCCGGCCAGTAATGCCTCGGGTAGCGGCCGCGCAGGTCCTTGCGCACTTCGAGGTAGGCGCTGCGCCAGAAGCTCGCCAGGTCGCGCGTCACCTGCACCGGGCGCAGCGCGGGCGACAACAGCCGCAGCGTCACCGGTACCCGCCCGCCGTCGATGCGCGGGGTTGCCGCAAGACCGAACACTTCCTGCAGCCGCACCGCGACCGCCGGCGCATCGTCCCCCTGGTAGTCGACGCGGGCGCGCGAGCCGCTCGGCATCGCCAGGTGCGCGGGCGCGCGCTCCTCGAGCGCACGCTGCTGCCCGAAGGTGAGGAGCGCGCGCAGCGCCTTCTCGAGCGGCACGCGCGCGAGATGCTCGCGCCGCGTCATCCCCTCGAGCCACGGCGCGAGCCAGGTCGCGAGCGAGCCCGCGAGGGCGCCGTCCGACACGTCCGGCCACGGCGTCGCCGCCGCATGCGTGGGGGCGGCGCGCAGGAACTCGATGCGCGCCTGAAGATCGCGGGCTTGGGCGTCCCACGGCAGCGCCGCAAGCCCGAGCTCGCGCACCCCCGCGAGCATCGCCTCCCGGACGGCGTCGGCGTACCGCTCGTGGAGCGGCTGCTCCTCGAGCACGAGCGCGTCGAGCTCGAGCGTGCGGCGCGCGCTGACCGCCTGCTCGCGCGTGCTCCAGGCGATCGTGTCGGCGCGACGGATGCGGTCGGCGAACTGCTCCATGAGGTCGGCGCGCTCGAGCGGCGCGGCCAAAAGGATACGCGCGTCGCGGGCGCGGTCGTCGAGGTCGACGGCGACGATGAATTCGCGGCGTGCGAGCGGCTGCGCCGCGGCGAACGCCGCGCCACGGCCGTTGGTGAGCGTGAAGGCGGCGCCCTCAGCGCCGCGGCGCCGCCCGATCCGGTCGGGATAAGCGAGCGCGAGCAGCAGCCCCGCGTCAGGGTCCGCATGGCGGCCGGCGATGCGCTGCGCGCGGCGCGCGCCCTGCGACCCGGAGCGCCCGGCGAGCTGCTGCTTGAGGTCCCGC
>JASHQW010000223.1 GCA_030038875.1 Gammaproteobacteria bacterium
CCGAGCTCGGTGTGCGGGTGGTGAGCCCCGCGGAGAGCCGCCGCCTCAATGCGCGCTATCGCGGCCGCAACCAGCCGACCAACGTCCTGTCCTTTGCGCCGCCCGCCATGCCGGCGGGTGCGCCGGGCGGCGCGTGCACGCTCGGCGACCTGGTGATCTGCGCGCGCGTGCTGCGCGGCGAGGCGCGTGCGCAGGCGAAGACCCTGAAGGCGCACTGGGCGCATCTCATCGTGCACGGGACGCTGCACCTGATCGGCTACGACCATCAGCGCGCCGCCGACGCGCGCCGCATGGAGCGGCGTGAGATCGCCGTGCTGCGCCGCCTGGGCTTCGCCAACCCGTACCGGTGGCCGCCATGACCAAGGACCTGAACGCGACCGGACGGTGGCTCAAGCGCCTCACGCAGGGGCTCGCGAGCGAGCCGCAGGACCGCCAGGAGCTGCTCACGGTGCTGCGCGACGCGGGCGAGCGCGGCCTGGTCGACAGCGATGCGCTCTCGATGATCGAGGGCGTGCTCGAGGTCTCGGACCTGCAGGTACGCGACATCATGGTGCCGCGCACCCAGATGGTATTCATCCGGCGCGACCAGCGCGCCGCCAGCATCCTGCCGGTGGTGGTCGAGTCCGGCCACTCGCGCTTCCCGGTGATGGACGAGGATCGCGACGACATCGTCGGGATCCTGCTCGCCAAGGACTTGCTGCGCCTCACGGTGGAGAAGCGCGAGCGCTTCGACATCCGCGAGTTCATGCGCCCGGCGCTGTTCGTGCCCGAGTCCAAGCGCCTCAACGTGCTGCTGCGCGAGTTTCGCCGCAACCGCAACCACATGGCGATCGTCGTCGACGAATATGGCGGGGTCTCGGGACTCGTCACCATCGAGGACGTGATCGAGCAGATCGTCGGCGAGATCGACGACGAATTCGACGTCGAGGACGATCTGAACATCCGCCGCGACGCGGAGCGGCAGTTCACCGTGCGCGGCGTGACGCGCATCGCCGAGTTCAACGAGTACTTCGGCGCGCGGCTCTCCGAGGAGGAGGGCTTCGATACGGTGGCGGGCCTCGTCATGAAGCAGCTCGGGCATCTGCCGCGGCGCGGCGAGAGCGCGACGATCGACGGCTTCGAGTTCCGCGTGCTGCGCGCCGACCGCCGCCGCATCGAGGCGCTGAAGGTCGTGGCGCCGCGCGACGTGCTGCCGCCGGAAGAGCGCGCCGCGGGCGGCGGGTCCTAGGTGGCCCTCTACACCCTGCCGCGGCCGTCCTCGGCACGGCTGCGGGCCCTGATCGCGTTCGTGGCCGGCGCGGCGCTCGCCGCCTCCTTTGCGCCGCTTTCACTGTGGCCGCTCGCCGTGCTTTGTCCCGCGCTCCTCATGTGGCTGTGGCAGGACGCCGCGCCGCGCGAGGCGGCCTGGACGGGGCTGCTCTTCAACGCCGGCACCTTCGGTGCGGGCACCTACTGGCTCCTCATCAGTGTCCCGAGCGCCGGCGCATCCCTCTGGCTGGCGCTGTTCCTGATGCTGGGCCTCACCGGGATCATGGCGCTCTATCACGCGGCGCTCGGCTACGGCTGCGCGCGCTGGCTGCCGCGCACGGGAGCGGTGCGCTCCCTGGTGGCGCTGCCGGCGGCGTGGCTGCTCGTCGAATGGTGGCGCGGATGGTTCCTGTCCGGCTTCTCGTGGCTGTCGCTCGGCTACTCGCAGACCGATACCTGGCTCGCGGGGCTCGCGCCCGTTGCCGGTGTCTATGGCGTGAGCGCGGCGCTGCTGCTCTCCGCCGGAGCGCTCACCGCGCTCGTGAGCGGCACGAAATGGGTGCGGGTGGCCGCGCTCGCCGTGCTGCTGGCTCCCTGGGGCGCGGGGGCCGCGCTGCGCGGCATCTCCTGGACACACCGCTCCGGTGCGCCGGTCTCGGTAGCGATCGCCCAGGGCGCGGTTCCGCAGGATGAGAAGTGGCTCGAGGCGAACCGCGAGGCGACGCTCGACCTGTATCAGAGGCTCACCGCGCAGGCGTTCGGCACGGCGCTCATCGTGTGGCCCGAGTCGGCGCCCGCCGATACGGCCAACGATCTGGTGCCCTGGCTCACGCGGATCTATCGCGACGCGCACGCGCACGGCTCGGCGCTCGTCCTGGGTGTCCTGCGCGCCGAAGGCGGCGTCTCGGACTCCGACCCGGTGCGCTACTACAACTCGGTACTCTCGCTCGACGCCCAGGTGGGCTGGTACGACAAGTACCATCTGGTGCCGTTCGCAGAATTCTTCCCGGTCCCGCCGTTCGTGCGCTCCTGGTTGCGGCTCGCGAGCCTGCCGTACTCGGATTTCACGCGCGGCGCCGCCTATCAGCCGCCGCTCGAGGCGGCGCACCTCAAGCTCGGCACGACCGTGTGCTACGAGGACGGCTACGGCAGCTCCATGCTCGAGGTGCTGCGCCGCGGGGGCGCCGACGCCCTGGTCAACGTGACCAACGACGCCTGGTTCGGCCACTCGAGTGCCCGGCATCAGCACTTCCAGATCGCGCGCATGCGCGCGCTCGAGGAGGGGCGTTACATGATCCGGGCCGCTAACGACGGCATCTCCGCGGTCCTCGGCCCGCACGGCGAAGTCGTGGCCCGCGCCCCGGAATTCCGCCCGGTGGTGCTGGTCTCACAGGTGATCCCGCTGACCGGACTCACCCCCTACGCGCATGTTGGAAACTGGCCGATCGTGGGCCTGGCGGCGCTGGCGCTGGCATACGGGCTATGGGTGCGGAATGATAGGCTGTGGCGGACCCGTTCCGGGTCGGCCGGCGCGGCTGCCTGAAGGGTGCGCGCTGCTGCATGGAAGTGCCTGACATGAACGTGAAAGCCGAATCGATCCTCGTTCCGCCGCTGCGCCGGGCGCTTGCCGCGCTGGCGCTGGCGGTGGCGCTCGCGGCCTGCTCGCCCGA
>JASHQW010000224.1 GCA_030038875.1 Gammaproteobacteria bacterium
CGCTTCAGCTGATGCGGGAGGAGCGGCGCATTGGTGGCGACGACGACGATGATCGAGCCGCGCTCGGCGAGGTCCGAGGGCACGAAGGCATAAGGGTCCTCGCTCTCGATCTCGCGTCCGACGGGAATCCCCGCGATGCGCAGATTGCGCCGTACCCCGTAGTTGCACTGGACCAGCACGCCGAGCATATAGCCGCCGTCCTTGTCGGTGAGCTTGCGCGAAGAGGTGCCGATGCCCCCCTTGAAGCCGTTGCAGATCATGCCGGTGCCGCCGCCCACGGCGCCTTCCTCCACCGGTCCTGCGCGCGCGCTGTCGAGCGCGTGAAACACATGCTCGGGTTTCACATGAAAGCCGTTGATGTCGTTGAGCCATCCGTCCCAGGTCTCGGCGACGACCGGCAGCGACCACCAGGAGTCGGTCGCATCCGGCGGGCCGTGCGCGACGCGCCAGGCGATCACGGCATCGCGCACCACGCCGACGCTGTGCGTGTTCGTGATGAGCACCGGGCTCTCGAGAAAGCCGGACTCCTCGACCCAGGTCGTGCCGGTCATCTCGCCGTTGCCGTTCTGCGAGTACCAGCCCGCGAAGGAGAAGCGCTGCATGGAAGCCGAGCCGCGCGGCAGCACGGCCGTGACGCCGGTTCGGATCGGCCCCTGTCCGACGACCAGCTTGCCTTCACCCGAGATGAGCGTCGTATGGCCGACCAGGACGCCCTCGACGTCGGTGATCGCATTGAGCGGTCCCGGTGTGCCGTCGAAGGGCACGCCCAGGTCGCGTGCACGGGCCTTGTGTGGCGCCGGGTCGGCGGCGCCGGCCGCGGCTGCGACAGCCGTCAGCAATACCGCGAATGCCAGCGAGCTTATGAGCCGACGCGACATGCAGCGATCCTCTTCAGGTCGCGAGGGCCGGCCGCCGTACGATCGCATACCACCAGTACACCGGCACGCCCAGCGCGCACAGCGCCAGCGCCCACAGCAGCGACTTGCCGCCGAGGCCGATCGAGACCCAGACACAGTAGACCGTCGCCAGGACCGCCGCCGCAAGCCAACGCGACTCGCGGGAGCCGAGCCGGCCAAGCTCGCCGCGGCGCCACAGAATCAGCACGGCGATCGCACAGCCGAAATAGACCGGCAGGTTGGAGGCGGTGACGACGAGCTCAAGGAAGGTGAAGGCGCCCGCGGTCGAGTCGCTATAGCTCGTGAGCATCATGAGACTCGCGAGGATGGCGGTGACCACGAAGGCGCGGGTCGGCGCACCGTGTGCGTTCACCTTGCCGAGCGCCGGCGGAAAGCCGCCGTGCCGCGCGAAGCTCACGGTCAGCTCGCCGAGGATCAGCGTCCAGCCGTTGAGGCAGCCCAGGCCGCTCACGATCACGAAGGCGGCGAGCAGCTTGCCCGAGGCGGGACCCAGGAAGCGCGCGAACAGGTCGGCGAACGGCGCGCTCGAGGCCGCGAGCTCGCCCTGCGGGATCAGCACCATCGGGATCAGCGAGACGCAGATGGACACGAGCGCGACCGTCAGCGTACCGATGAACGTGGCGCGCGGGATCGTCCGGCCGGGATCGCATACCCGGCCGGCGGGCATCGCGGCGCTCTCGACCCCGAGCATCGCGTAGAGGGCGAGGGTCGATGCCGCGATCACCCCGCTCAACGAGGTGGGGGTGGTCGGCAGCTGCACCGGCGAGGTCTCGTGGGGCGCGAAAAATGCCCACACTCCGAGCGCCACGATCCCGACCTGCGGCAGGAGCTTCAGCACGGTGCTCCACACCTGCACCCAGCCGGCGGCGCGCACTCCGCGGACGTTGATCGCCACGAACAGCCACACCAGGGCGACCGCCGTCACGGCACCGAGCAGGTGATTGGTCGCGAGCGCGGGCAGGAAGGAGGACAGGTAGCCGACCACGCCGGTCGCGAGCACGGCGTTGGTCACGACGGTGGAGATCCAGTAGCACCACATGATGACGAAGGCGACGCCGGCACCTAAGGCGCGGCTCGCGTACGCGTACGGGCCGTCGTCCCGGGGGAACGCGCGCGCCAGCCCGGCGAATACCCAGGCGACGAAGATGCAGCCGACGGTCGTGATCAGCCAGGCCGGCACGGCGTTGAGACCGTAGGGGGCGAGCGAGGCCGGCAGCATGAAGAGGCCGACGCCGATCGTGTTGCCCACGACCAGCGCGGTGCACATCAGCAACCCGAGGGCGCGCGGCTGCTCGGCGGTGCTGCCCGACATGCGCCGCTCCTTCATACCGACGCCAGCGCTTCGTTGAGCGCCGGCTCGAGCAGTGTCAGGGCCTCGTCCACGTGAGCGCGGCTGATCATGAGCGGCGGAATGAAGCGCACGGTGCTCGCGCCGCACGAGAGCAGCAGCAGTCCATGATGAAAGGCGCGCGTTAGCACCGCCTCGCACAGCTTCTTCGCCGGCGCGCGGCTCGCGCGGTCGGTGATGAGCTCCATGCCGATCATGAGCCCCTTGCCGCGGACATCGCCGATGCAGGGAAAGCGCTGCTGCAGCTCGCGCAGGCGGCCGATGAAATATTCGCCGACCGCGGCGGCGTTGGCGGCGTACTCGCGCTCGACCAGCTCGAGCGTCGCGAGCGCGGCTGCGCAGCACAGGGGATTGCCGCCGAAGGTGTTGCCGTGCGCACCCCGTTTCCACTTTTCCATGTGCGTGCGGCGCGCGACGACCAGTCCCATCGGCAGCCCCGAGGCCAGGCCCTTGGCGAGCGTCATGATGTCCGGCGCCACGCCCCAATGCTGGCTGGCGAACATCCTGCCGCTGCGCCCGATGCCGCATTGCACCTCGTCGAAGATCAGCAGAATTCCGTGGCGGTCGCAGAGCGCGCGCAGGCCGGGTAGGAAGCTGTCGGGCGGCACCAGATAGCCGCCTTCGCCCTGGATCGGCTCGACTACGATCGCCGCGACCTCAGCCGGCGGCACGTTGCTCTGGAACAGCATCTCGATGTAGTCGAGGACGGCGCGACCCTGGTCGGCGCCCACGAACAGCGGCCGGTACGGGTTGGGGTAGGGCACATGCGTCACGCCCGGCATGGTCGGGAAGAACCCCACCTGCTGCGTCACCTTGCTCGAGGTGAAGGCGAGTGAGCCCATGGTGCGGCCGTGAAAGCCCCCGAGAAAACCGATGAAGCGCGGGCGGCCGGTCACATAGCGCGCGAGCTTGAGCGCGCCTTCGACCGATTCGGTGCCGCTCTGGCACGCCAGCACCTGCACCGGCTCGCGCATCGGGTCGAGCTCGTTGATGCGCTCGGCGAGGCGCGTCATGCGCTCGTGCCAGTAATCCGAAGAGATGTGCAGGAAATCGTCGGCCGCGTCCTTGATGGCCTGCACCACCTTAGGGTGCGCGTGCCCGGTGCTGGCGACGCCGATGCCGCTCATGAAATCGAGGAAGCGATTGCCGTCGACGTCCCAGGCCTCGGCGCCGCGCGCGCGCGCCATGACGAAAGGATAGTCGCGCGGGTAGGAGGGCGTGGTCACCGGCCGGTCGCGGGCGATGAGTGCCTGCGCCTTGGGGCCTGGCAGCGGCGTACGGATATGCGGTGAGGCCATGTCAGTTCCTCAAGCTGATGCGGATCGGACGGGCGTGTGCCGCGCGCGTGCGCGCCTCGAGCTCGCGGAGCGCGGCGAGCTCGGCGGGCGCCGGGGCGGGAAGCATCTCGATGCGCGCGGCGAGCTTCAGCGGCCAGCCGGTGGCGGCGCGGGCGGCATCCACGCTGATGCCGGGATAGAGCGCGGCGAGCTCGAGCTCCTCGGTCCCGGGGTGGGGCCGCAGCACGCCGAAGTCGGTGATCACCGCCCGCGGGCCCGCGCCGGGGCTGCCGCTTGCGGCGCGCGCACCGGAGCCTTCGAGGTAGCCGCAGGAGGTGCGAAAGTCGAGTCTTGGTGCGAAGCTGCGCGGCGTCTGCTTCATGATGACGAGCACCTCGCGCGCGTAGGTGGCGATCTCGGGTGCTCCACCCGCGCCCGGGAGCCGGACGGTCGGGTGCGCGTAGTCGCCGATCACGGTGCTGTTGAGATTCCCGTAGCGGTCGATCTGCGCCGCGCCGAGGAAGCCGACGTCGACCCGACCGCGCTGCAGGTAGTGCGCGAAGATCTCCGGCAGCGGCACGACGCAGGTGGCCGTCTCGGCCAGCTCGCCGTCCCCGATCGAGAGCGGCAGGACCTTCGGCCGGGTTCCCACGGTGCCCGACTCGTAGATCAGCACGAGATCCGGAGCATGCATCATGCGCGCCAGGTTGCACGCGGCGCTTGGGAGGCCGATGCCGACGAAACACACGGCGCCGTTCACCAGCTGCCGCGCGGCGGTCACCGTCATGATCTCATCCGGGGTGTAGGCCGGCACGCTCACGCGGCCACTCCGAGCGCGCGCAGCAGCGCCGCGTGATCAGGCACGCCGAGCACATGGCGCTCCATCCACGCCGTGAAGGCCTGGCGGTCGCGCGCGATCTCATCCCAGGCGAGATAGAAACGGTTGTCGCGCGGGTAGTAGCCCTGGGCGTAGGAAGGATAGGCGCCGCCTGGCACGATGCTCGCCGCGCTGATCAGCCACGAGGGCAGTACCACGGCGTTCATGTCGGCGCTCAGCCGCTCGACGCGCTCCTCGACGGTGACCAGCACGCGCCGCGCCGCCAGCGCGGCCTCTTTGGCGGCGCCGACGATTCCGCGTATGAGGACGTTGCCCTCGGCGTCGATCTGCTGCGCGTGGAGAATGGTGACGTCCGGGTTGATGGCGGGAACGGCGGTCAGCAGCCGGTCCGTGAACGGGCAGCGCAGGGTTCGGAGAGTCGTGCCGGGCAGCCGCCCGAGATCGGTGTCGCCGTAACGGGGCATCAGGCCGCAGCTCATGCCGCTCGCGCCCGCCTGGTAGGCGAGCGCGAGCTCGGCGTGGGTGAATTCGCTGAGGGCGAGCGGCCGCGGCCATTGCCGCTCGACCGCATCGCGCAGGCGATGCAGCGAGCCGACGCCCGGATTGCCGCCCCAGGAGAAGGTGAGCCGCGCCGCGCACCCCATGCCGATCAGCTGGTCGTAGAGGAGATCCGGCGTCATGCGGATCAGGTGCAGGTTACGCCGCCCGAGACGCACGATCTCGTGGCCGGCGGCGAAAGGGATGAGGTGGGTGAAGCCTTCGAGCGCCACGCTGTCGCCGTCGTGCACGTGCGTCGCGATCGCCTCGGTGAGCGGCAGCAGCTGCATCGACGCTCACTCCACCACGGTCTGCGACTGCTCGCGCAGATACTGCGGCAGGTAGTAGAAGGAGGCGATGGCCTTGCCGGTGGTGCCCGAGCCCTTCCAGCCGCCGAAGGGCTGATAGCCCGGCCACGCGCCGGTGGTCGCTCCCTGCGGCCGGTTGGCGTAGGTGACGCCGGCCTCGATGTGCTCCTGGAACCAGCCGATCTCGTCCGCAGCGCCGTAGAAGCCGGCCGTGAGCCCGAGTGGGGAAGCGTTGGCAAGCGCCATGGCTTCGTCGTTGGATGCTACGCGGTGCAGCATCAGGATCGGAAGAAACATCTCCTTCTCCCATAGCGGGTGGCCCAGCGGCGCCTCGGCCAGCGTCGGTCGCACGAACAAGCCACGGCCGAGAGCGCCGTCCTTGAGCTGCTCACCGCCGCAGAGGATCCGCGCGCCCCCCGCGTTGAGCAGCGCTGCGTAGCGCGCGTAATCGTCGTAGCCCGCGCTCGTCGCGACGGGACCCAGCCAGTTCTCGCGCCGCGCGGGGTCCCCGATCCTCAGGTCCGCGAGCTGCGTGAGCAAGACTTCCGTGAGTGGCTCGGCTACCTGACGGTCGACATAGAGCCGCGAGAGCGCCGAGCATTTCTGCCCGCCCATGCCGAACGCGGAGCGCAGGATGCCGGCCGTGGCGCGCTGCAAGTCCGCGCGCGCCGTGACGATGCAGGCGTTCTTGCCGCCCATCTCCGCGATGCAGGGCCTGGGGTACGCGCCGCTCTGCATCTTCACGGCAATCTGCCGCCCGACTTCGTACGAGCCCGTGAACGTGACGCCGGCCGTGAGCGGATGCTCGACGAGCGCCGCGCCGATCTCGCTGCTCGAGCCGCTCAGGTAGTTGAATACTCCGGGCGGAAGCCCGGCATCGCGGATGCAATCGGCAAGCAGCCGCCCCGCCCAGGGCGTGACCGTCGCGCCCTTGAGCACCACGGTGTTGCCGGTGATGAGCGCGGCCGCCACCGGGCCGGCGGCGAGTGCGATGGGGAAGTTGAACGGAGTGATGACCACCCAGGCCCCGTAGGGCTTGAGCACACTGCGGTTGTGCGACACGTGACTCGTCAGCGGATCGTCGGGGAGCGCGTGCGCAAAGCCACCCGCACGCTCGAAGTCGTCGCAATAGGTCGCGAAGAAATCCGCGGCCTCCTGCGCCTCGCCGAGCGCCTCCATGCGGTTCTTTCCGACCTCGAGCGTGAGTGCGGCCGCGATGTCGTACACACGCTCCTCGATCAGCTGCCCGACCCGCCGCAGGAGCTGCGCGCGTGTCGCGGCCGGGCTCCGCTTCCACTGCGGCCAGGCGCCGTGCGCGGCACGCAGCGCGCGGTCCGCATCTGCGGCGCTCGCGGCTGCGAAAGTACCGATGAGCACGTCGCGATCCGCCGGAGTGCGCTTTTCCACGGCATGCTCCGCCGGGCGGTCGGCGCCGGCCACGTGGAGCGGGTGCGAGCCGCCGAGTGCGCCGCGCACGCGCTGCATCGCCGCCTCGAAGCGGGTGTGCAGCTCCTCGGGAGGATCGAACATGGTCGCGTAGGTGAGCTTGAAGGTCATGAGTTCCGCTCCCTGGAGACGGAGGCGCCGAGCTCGCCGAGGAGCCGATCGAGGAGCTCGAGCGCCTCGCTGAGCTCGCGCTCGCCGATCACGAGCGGCGGCGCGAGCAGCAGCAGGTTGCCGCGCGCGGCGAAGGAAACCCCCGCGCCGAGCGCGGACTCGAGCAGTCGCCTGAGCGCGGCGTGCATCTGCGGCCAGGGTGCGAGCGGCGCGCGGCTCGCGCGGTCGCGCACGAGCTCGACGACTGCGAACAGTCCGTGGCCGCCGCGCACGTCGCCGACGATCGCGTGCCGCGCCTGCATGCGCTTCAACTGGGCGAGCATCTGCGTCCCGAGGGCCCGGGAGCGCTCGATCAGCCCCTCGTCGCGATAGCTCTCGAGAGCGGCGACGCCCGCGGCGCAGGCGAGCGGATGGCCGCAGTAGGTGAGGCCCGTCATGAGCATCTGCGGCTCGAGCGCGCGCGCCACGGCCGCCGAGACCACCACCGCGCCGAGCGGCAGGTGTGCGCCGGTGAGGCCCTTGGCGAGCGTCATGAGGTCGGGTTGGCTCTCCGCGCCGTAGCGTTGCCACGCGAACCACTCGCCGCAGCGTCCGAAGCCGACCATCACCTCATCCGCGATGAGCACGATCCCGTAGCGGTCGCAGCGCTCCCGCACCCCGGCGAGGTAGCCGTCGGGGGGCACGATCACCCCGTTCGTGCCGACGACGGTCTCCAAGATGATCGCGGCGACCGTCTGCGGCCCCTCGTACATGAGGACCTCGTCGAGGTGGGCGAGGGCGCGCGCGCACTCCTCCTCGGGCGTCGAGGAGAAGAACGAGCTCCGGTAGAGGTAGGGGCCGAGGAAGTGGACGACGCCCGGGACCGCGGGCTCCGAGCCCCAACGTCGCGGCTCCCCGGTCGCCGAGATCGCGCCGGCCGAGGCCCCGTGGAACGAGCGGAAGGCCGCGAGGACCTTCTGACGCCCGGTATGGGTGCGGGCGAGGCGGAGCGCGTTCTCGTTCGCCTCCGT
>JASHQW010000225.1 GCA_030038875.1 Gammaproteobacteria bacterium
CGCTTCGATACCCGCCTGCGCGGCAGTGGCGCCCAGGTTCACAACGACCTCGGCTTCTCGCTCGCCTTGCGACGCCGCGGCTGGAAACTGATCTACGACCCACAGATCGCGGTCGATCACTATCCGGCGCCGCGCTTCGATGAGGATGCGCGGCGGGCCGTATCCGCTGTTGCCTATCGGAATGCGGCTTTCAATCAGGCGCTGATTCTTTCCGAGGCACTCGGGGGCGTGCGCGCCTGGGTCTTTCTGGCGTGGGCGACGAGCATCGGCACGCGCAGCGCGCCCGGGCTGCTGCAGCTGCTGCGGCTGTATGCTAGCGAGGGCCGCGCGGCGCTCATCAAGACCCGGGCCACTCTCGCAGGTACCGCGGCCGGCTGGCGGGCGGCGATGCAATGAAGCGCGGCGTCGCAATTGCTCTCCCCGTGCTGATCGGTGCGGTATCGACCTCGACGGCCGGCGGCGCGGCACGCTACGTCGATCCCTCGCAGCTCGATCTTCCCGAGCCGTACTTCTCATTCGTCCGCCAGCCGTGGCGCGCCTACCTCGAGTCGACTCCCGCACTCACCTACGTGGGCGGTCTCGGTGTCGTCTGGAACTCGGAGGTTCCGGGCCGCAGCGCCGAGCAGATCGCAGGGGAGCTGGCATGGGCGGGGTTTCGCCGCGTGCGCCTCGAGGTGCCCTGGAGCGACGTCCGCTGGGACGAAGAGGGCCTCACGCCCGAGGCCGCGGGCCGCATCGCCGCCACACTGCGAGCATTGAGGACACACGGGCTCAGGCCCGACATCCTGCTCAACGCAAATCATGGCGCGCCGGGTCCGATACGGAGTGCCGCGTGGCGAGCCTTGCATGCGAGTGCGGCCGGCAGCCGCGAGATCGCAGTCGCGGGTCCACTGGTGGGAATCGAGCCCGGCTGGAGCGAGGTCACGAGCCTCGGCGACTCCGGACATTCCGGTCCGATCGTCACGCACGTGTCCGAGGACGGCAGGCTGACGCTATCGAAGCCCGCGATGCGGGATGTGGCCTCAGGCGCCGCTCTTCAGATCGCCCGCCTCAAGTATCTGCCGCTCTTTCCCGCCGGCACGCAGGAGTTCGAGCACACGGCCGCCGGCTGGCTGCGGTACGTGGACTGTGTGTTGCGCCTGGTGCTCGAGAGCTACGGCCGGGACTTCGATCTCGAGATCTGGAACGAGCTGACGTTCGGCTCGGACTTTCTCGACATCAACAACTACTACACGCCGCCGATAGCCCGGCCGGGCCCGGACATTCTGCACGCCGGCGGCGCCGCCTGGGAGCTCGCGCGCCGTACGGTGGAGGAGGTCAGGAAACTCGATGCTCCCGCGCGGATTATCTGGGGATTCTCCAACACGACCTTCTTTCACACCGCCGTGCCCGACCTGCCGCCTGGGGTCGACGCGCAAAGCTATCACCCCTACGGCACCGGGCCGCGCTGCTACGCCAGGCTCGTGGCCGGCAAGGAGCGCTACAACGTCGGCGGCTTCGTGCCCGAGGGCTGTGCCGTGATGCCCGAGGGTTGGGCACAGACCTTCCAGCAGACCGAGACGCTGATGCGGGTGCTGAACCCCGTGGCCCGCTCGGAGCATCCCCACGGTGTTACGCGCTTTGAGCACCTGATCACCGAGCACGGGCTCGATCCGCGCGAGCTCGGCATCGCGGATCCCGCCGCGGCCGCAAGCGCCAGGGAGAAGTTCCTGCTGCGGGCACCGCTGTTCTGGCTCAACAAGGGAATCTCCGCGCTCTACGTCTACAGTTTGTTCGATCCCGATGAGCTCGGGCTCGGCGTGCTGCAGCCGGACGGAGGAATCAGCCCGGCCATGCAGGCGTTGCACCGGGCGGTGGAGCGCTTCGCCGGTGCCGGGGCGGTGGCCCACCCGCGGATCCTGGATGCCCAGGTCATCAGGCTGGCAGGGCCGGGGGCCGTCTACCCGAATGACCCCCAAGGCAAGGAGGTGCAGCAGCAGGAACTGGCGACGGTGCTGCCCTTCCAGTTGAGCGAGCGCCGGTTCGTCGTCGGCCTGTACGTCATGACGGAGAGCTTCCCGAGGGATCTTCCGGCGCAGGACTATCGGATCACCTTCGACGGCGTATCGGGCCGCGGCGCACGCCTCGAATACTACGATCCGCTCTCCGACACCTCGCAGCCGGTGCGCACGCTGCCCTCGGGGCACGATCAGCTGAGCGTCGCCCTCGCGCTCACCGATACGCCGAGGCTCCTGGAGATCACAGAGCAATGAACGCCGCCCTCGCAGAGCGCACGGTTGGGGGGCTGCGCGCCGGAATCGTCATGCCGCTGGCGGAGCAACGCGGCGGTGCAGAGCTCGCACTGGTGCATTACCTCGCGGGGGTGGAACGCCCCCGGCGTCGCGAAACGTTCGTTTGCTATCTGCAGGAGGGCCCGCTTGCGCAGTGGAGCTCTGCGGCAGGGTTTCCCACCGCGGTCATTCCATCCGGACGGCTGCGCGAGCCCTGGTCGGCCCTGCGATGCATCTATGGCCTTAGCCGCTGGTTGAAGGAGAACGGCATAAGAGTCGTCGTCTCGTGGATGCCCAAGGCGCACCTGTATGCGGGGCCTGCGGCAGTGCTGGTGGGGGTACCGTCCATGTGGTGGCAGCATGGCGTACCGCGCAATGGCGGGCTTGACCTGGCGGTAACGCTGCTGCCGGCGCGCCGGGTGTTGGCGTGCTCCCAGGCCGCCGCGCGTGCCCAGCGCAAGGTATTCGGCCAACGAGCGGAGCTGCTCACCATTTACCCCCCTGTGGACGTGGAGCAGCTGGGGCGGATGGGGACCGTGCAGCAAAGCCGTGCCGCGCTCGGATTGCCCGGCGACCGGCTCATTGTCGGCATTGTCGCGCGTCTGCAGCGCTGGAAGGGCGTCCACATCTTCCTGGAAGCGGCGCGCGAGTTGCTGAGCAAGAGGACGGATCTGCTCTTCGTGATCGTCGGCGGTGCTCATCCGCTCGAGCCCGATTACGCCGCGAGCCTGGAGCAGCGCGCACACGAGCTCGGCCTCGCGGGTCGGGTGCTCTTCAGCGGGTATCAGGCAAATGCCGCGCAATGGATGGCGGCGATGGACGTCGTCGTGAATGCCTCGTTCGGGGAGCCGTTCGGCATGGTCATCATCGAGGCGATGGCGCTCGGCAAGGCCGTCGTCGCCACTCGCCTCGACGGGCCGACGGAAATCATCACGGACGGTGCGGACGGCCTGCTGGTCACGCCAGGGAGCGTCGCGGAGCTCGCAGGTGCGGTTCGCCGCCTGATCGATGAGCCGGAGCTGCGGGCGGCACTGGGGCGGGCGGGGCGTGCGCGTGCGGAGGCGTACGCGGTACCGCGCTTCGTGATGGAAGTGACCAGCTCGTTACAGGAGGTCGCTGCGTGAAGCTGGGTCTACGCAGCATCGCGTGGAGCGTCGCGGTAGTGTTGCTCGTGGCGCTGCCGCTTCCCTACCTGCTGCGTTTCGATCACAGCCACTCGGTGAGCGCGGCGATATTGACCGCCACGCTGTGCGCGCTCTCGGTGCGGTCGCCTGCGGCCGGCGCGGCGGTGGCTCTCGGATTTCTCGCGATGCAGGGCGATTACCGGCGCTATGCGGGCTATTTCGAGGGCTACCCCGCCAGCGACGCGCTGTTGCTCGTTGCACCGGTCACCGCGTTCTTTCTCTGCTGTATGACCGCGGTGAGCGGCAAGCGTGTGTCGGTCAGCGGGGGATTGTCGGTAGCAGTACTGCTGCTCGCCGTGCTCATGGCGGCGCAGATATTCAACCCGGCCCAGGGCCCTCTGATCGTGGGCCTCGGGGGCGCGCTCTTCTATCTAGTCCCATTGCTGTGGTTCTGGATCGGCCGGGTATACGGCGACCGGTCGACGGTGGAGCACATAGTGCGACGGGTGATCGTCCCCCTCGGCGTCGCGGCGGCGGCGCTCGGGCTCTGGCAGTCGATGCGGGGACTGCTGCCCTTCGAGGCAGCCTGGGCTGAGGCAACCAACTCCGACAATCCGAACTACTACGCGCTGTTCATCTCTCACGACGTCATCCGGGCGTTCGGTTTCTTCAATTCCGGTGCGGAGTACACGCGCTTTCTGCTGCTCGCGAGCGTTGTCATCGTCGCCCTCTGGCTGAGTGATCGATCGCGCTGGATCTGGCTGCTGCCCGCGCTGCTTGCCGCGATATTTCTCGCCAGCTCTCGCGGGCCGGTCGTCTTCTTCGTGGTCACAACGGTGGCTCTGTGGGCGGTTCGCGGTCGCAGCCGCGCCGCCTGGCTGCCGCGCCTGGTGGTTGCCGGTATTTTCGGGTTTAGCCTGATGGCCGCAGCGCTCCTCGGCTTGAAAACGACTCATCTCAGCGATCGGGTGGACGTGCTGGTGTCCCATCAGGTCGAGGGGCTGCTCGACCCCACGAACAAGGAAAAATCCACTGCGGTCGGTCATCTTGCCCTGACCGCACAGGGAGTGCTGGAGGGGTTCATCTCGCCGGCGGGACACGGCCTCGGCGCCACTACCCTCGCTGCGAACAAGTTCGGAAGCGGCGTGTACAGCGCCGAGATGGATTTTGCCAACGTCTTTTACTCGCTGGGATTCATCGGCGGATTCCTGTATCTGACTGTCATTGTGCTGGCGATCGGACGCGCTCTCTCCATCTGGGGGAGGCGGCGGACGGGGATCGAGCTGGCGATGCTGGCGATCCTGATCTCGACCCTGACTGCCTGGATGATCGGCGGGGAGTATTCCATTGCTGCGATGGTATGGTTCGTAATCGGTGCGGTGGACCGTTCGCACGCCGAGCTTGCCGTCGCCCGACAGAGAGCAATGAGAGATGCATATCGCGCTGGTCACGCATAGGTTCGTTCGCGGCGACGGCCAGGGCCGGGTCAACCTGGAGATTGCGCAGGCGGCGCTGCGCCGCGCATGGAAGCTCACCCTGATCTCCTCGGAGGTCGCTCCAGAGCTGCTCGGGCATGCGGATGTGGCCTGGATCCGCATCGACACAAGAGCCTGGCCGACGGAGCTGATCAGGAACCAGGTGTTTGCGCTACAGGCCAGCGCTGCCTTACGCCGCCTCCGGCAGGAGCTCGACCTCATTCACGTCAACGGCTTCGTGAGCTGGGTTCGAGCAGATGTCAACAGCTCGCATTTCGTGCACGCCGCGTGGGCGCGATCGCCTTTTCATACCTGGCGGCTGCGGCGCGACCTCTATGGTGCGTATCAGCTGCTGTACAGCCGTCTCGGCAAGGTGCTCGAGCTATGGTCGTATCGCCGGGCCCGGGTCGTGGTTGCCGTCTCTCAACAGGTGAGGCGCGACCTCACGGAATCGGGCGTTGCGGATGCCCGTGTGCGCGTCATCCCCAACGGTGTCGACGTCGAAGAGTTCAAGCCCGGAAGCCCGTCAAGGGCTGATCTCGGGCTGCCGGAGGGCAGGCTGGTCTTGTTCGTGGGTGATATCAAAACTCCCCGCAAGAACCTGGATACCGTGCTCAGAGCCATGACGCAGATGGACGAGGCGACACTGCTGGTAGTGGGCGACGACTCCGGTAGCCCCTATCGAGGCCTCGCGAGCGAGCTGGGCGTGCTGCCGCGCACCCGATTTCTCGGGTTTCGGCGGGACATACCCGCACTCATGCAGGCTGCCAATCTGTTTGTGCTTCCTTCGCGCTACGAGCCCAGCGGCCTGGTGCTCTTTGAAGCGGCTGCCTCGGGTCTGCCCATCATCGCGTCCCGCTCGGCCGGCGGCACCGAGGTCCTGGGCGAGGAAGGCTGCGTTCTGCTCGATGACCCGGAGGACCATGTCGCGCTGGCACGCGCCATGCGACGTCTGCTTGCATCGCCTGCGCAGCTGCAGCGGCTGGGTCTGGCGGCGCGCCGCGCGGCCGTGGCCCACTCCTGGCAGACGATGGCGCAGCGCTACCTGCAGCTTTACTGCGAGCTAATGACGAAGCGGGACCCCCTGAACAATTCAGGACAGCCGCACGACCTGGAAGGCGAAGTTCCGCGATGATCTGGGGGATGCTCAAATCAGGTCTCAGGCAGGCGCTGCCGCGCAGCGTCAGGCAGCTCTGCCGCCAGCTCCAGATCCAGGCGATTCGCAGGCGCAATCGCGGACGGGACGTCGCCGAGATTTTCGGCGAGATCTACGACCACGGCCGCTGGGGCGGCAGTCAGGGGGCCTTCTGCTCCGGGAGCGGATCGAGCGCCGCGCACGCCGAGCGGTACGGACGGCTGATCAGGGATTTCATCCGTTCGCGCGGTGTGCGGCACGTCGTCGATCTTGGATGCGGCGACTTCCGCGTCGGCGCTCAGCTCATCGACACCGGAGTTCTCTACACCGGCGTGGACATCGTCGCGGCGCTCATCGAGAGCAATCGACGAAGCTTCGGCAGCGAGAGTGTGCGCTTCGAATGGCTGAACATCATCGAAGACGAGCTGCCCGATGCCGACCTGTGCCTGATCAGACAGGTTCTGCAGCATCTTTCCAACGAACAGATCAGCAGGGTCCTCCGCAACGTCGAGCGCTACCGGTACGTAATCGTCACAGAGCACTATCCAGCGCCTGCCGCACTGCGGGGCAAGAACCGCGACAAATCGTGCGGCGAGGATGTCCGGATCTACGACGGCTCAGCGGTATTTCTCGACGCGCCACCGTTCAATCGTCGCGTGTCAGGACCACTGCTCGAGGCGGATGCGGGGCACTGTCTCATGCAGCCGGGTGAGCAGATCCGCAGCTACCTGATCGAAAACGACGGGGCCATGCCGGGCCCCTGAACCGGGCGCGAAAGCCGTGTAATCGTGCTGTCTTGATCGCATGACTAACATCTGCTGTGACGAGGTCGACGTGGCGCTTCAGGCGGTGCGCGGCGGGTACCGGATCGTGCACGCCGTCAACTTCCACTATCCCTCAACGGTCAATCGCTCCTACCACGAGGCATCCGCGGTATGCTTGACGCGTGGCGCGCGATCGCGGCGGCCGTGCCTTTTCGGTCGTCGCTCTGCGCGATGCCCATGGGGAGGCTCGTGCAGGGCATGGCGCAGGACGCCCCGTGAGACGCCGACATCCTGACAAGCCCGCATGAACATCGAGTCTTTACAGCCCCTGAGGACGGCACGAGGAATCACGCGGGAGCTGACGCGCGGCTATCGGGTAATGACCTGCGATTCCTTCTTTTCGACCTTCGCGCCGGATGTGCTCGCCTACCGTAGGATGCGGCTCGGTCAGATACGCTCGTACAACCGCCCACGACGCATCGTTACTCGCGGCGGAACCGTCATTCACTACCGGCGCAACCGCGGAGACATTCAGGGGATACGCGAGGTGTGGCTCGATGGCGTGTACAGCGTGCCATTCGGGCAACAGCCCGAGGTGATCGTCGATCTCGGCGCCAACATCGGCCTGACCAGCCTGTTCTTCTGCGAGAAGTACTCACCCCGACGGGTCGTCATGGTCGAGCCCGATCCCGCCAACGCCGAGGTGTTGCAGACAAACTGTGCGCAGTGCAAGGCGGCAGTCGAGGTGGTCGTTGCAGCCGTCGGGCACGAGGACGGCACGGTGTATTTCGAGGAGTCCGAGGAATCCAACCTCGGGCGCGTCGCGGATACCGGGCGACCGGTGCGCTGCGTCTCCATACCCTCGCTCATGCGAGCCACCGGGCTGACACGTATCGACCTGTTGAAAATCGATATCGAGGGGGCGGAGGGCCGGCTGCTGAGCTTCGCCAACGACTGGTTGGAGTGCGTGGGCTCCATCCTGATCGAATTTCACCCCAAAGTGGTTGATGAGCCCGCTCTGATTGCCTTGCTGCGATCGAAGGGGTTTCGCTATTTCACCGCTCGTGAGGTGGCGCCGTTCGGCGGCGTTGCCGACTACTTCTGCCGGCCGAACTGGACGGGATTGCAGACATTGTGAGGGCGAGTGCGGACCGCCCTCCCGGCGAGCATGAAGATTCTCATGACCGTTCATCACGTGCTCGACCATGACGCGGGCGCTCCCGGCGTCACGTTGCGACTCGCCGAGGAGTTCCGGCGGCTCGGCCACGAGACCGAGGTGGCATCGTTTGACAACCTGCCCGAACGCCTCCCGGCAGTAGCCCAGGGCATGCTGTTTCCCTATCTGGTCGCGGGGCGGCTTGCCCGTCGAGGCGACAAGTGGGATGTGGTCGATGCGTCCACCGGCGATGCGTGGTTGTATTCGTCCGGGTCGCGTTCTTCGGGGAAACCGTTGCTGGTGTGTCGCAGTCACGGTCTCGAGCACCTTGCACACGAGCGGCTGCTGAAAGAGGTAAAGCGAGGTGCGCAACGTTTGTCGTGGAAGTACCCGCTCTATCACGGTGGACTGCGACTGTGGGAGGTGCGCCGGTCGCTGCGCAATTCCGACCTGATCCTCGTCCTCAACAGAGAGGACTACCGCTATGCCGTTGTCAGGCTGGGGGTAGCCGAGGACAGGATCCGGCTGGTGCGTAACGGGCTTCCCGAGAGCTTCCTCGGGCGGACGGCTGCGCCGTACCGTGTAGGGTCCCCGCTGGTAATCGCGCAGATCGGCCGTTACAGCGCGCTGAAAGGAGTCGCGTATGGATCGCAGGCGCTCAGTAACGTTCTGCGTCGTTACGAGCACGTGCGCGCTCGCCTCCTGGGGACGATGATGCCCGCGGAGTCGGTGCTTGGCGATTTTCATCCGGACGTTCGACACCGAATCGACATCACTCCGCGCTATGCGAACGAGCACCTGCCGGGACTCCTGAGCGAGTGCCAGATCAAGCTGTTTCCGTCCCTCGCCGAGGGCTTTGGCATAGCCTTGATCGAGGCAATGGCCTGTGGTCTTGCGCCGGTGACCACAGCGACCGCGGGACCCAGCATGATCGTGGTGGATCACGAAAACGGCCTGCTGGTGCCGCCTGGCGACTCGACGGCACTCGAGCGGGCCCTGGAGCGCCTCATCCTCGATCCAGACCTTCTCGCCACCCTCAGGCGCAGGGCATTGCTGGACGCACAGGCCTACTCGTGGCGCAGGATCGCCCAAGAGCAAGTGGCGCTTTTCGAGGAGTTCCGTCTAAAGCGTCTGGCGTCCGCTACACGGCGCGCCAGTCTCTCTTAGTTCAAGAGCGCAGGATTGCGTGACCTACCCCTGTAACGTTCCCGACTTAAGCTTTTTAGGATTTCGGCTCGATTCAGAGCCGTCTTCGGCCGCGTTGCCTTGACACAAATTCTCACAATCGGCATGGGCTGGTTCGGCGAGGAGCCCGGGGGCCTGAATCGCATGTACGCGGGCCTGCTCTCGGGCCTCACGCGCACGGGCGCGACGGTGCGCGGGCTCGTCGCGGGCAGCGCATCCGCCGACTCCCCCGGCAACATAGAGTATTTCGCGCAGCGCAGTGCCTCAGCCTTGTGTCGGCTGAGGGCCTGCCGGGCGGCGGTGTCGAACACGCTGCGGACCGAGGGCGCAGACGTGATTGCCGCGCACTTCGCGCCTTATGCGTTGCCGCTGCTCGACCTGTTGGGTCCGCTGCCGTTCGTGTTTCACTTCCACGGTCCGTGGGCCGGCGAGTCGCGCGCCGAGGGCGATGGCAGCCTCAGCGTTGCCATGAAACGCGCCATCGAGCGCCGCGTGTACCGCCGCGCCGATCGCTTCGTGGTGCTGTCGGAGGCGTTCGCGTCGATCCTGCAGCATCAGTATGGAATTCCGCTCGAGCGGATCTTCATCGTACCGGGCGGGGTCGACGCGGACCGCTACGCGGTAAAGGCGACGCGCGAGGCGGCACGCGAGCATCTGCAGTTGCCGCAGGATCGCCCGCTGATCGTCTCCGTGCGCCGCCTCATCCGACGCGTCGGTCTCGAGGGCCTGATCGACGCCATGCGCGAGGTGCGCCGCTCCGCGCCCGATGCGCTGCTGCTGATTGCGGGCCGCGGCCCGCTCGCGGCTGAGCTCGAGGCGCGCATCGCCGCACGGGGCGTAGCCGACCACGTGCGGCTGCTCGGCTTCGTCCCCGAGGAGGAGCTGCCGTGGCTCTACCGCGCCGCCGACGTCTCGGTCATGCCCTCGGTGACGCTCGAGGGCTTCGGGCTGCCGACGATCGAGTCGCTCGCGGCCGGCACGCCCGCGGTCGTCACGCCGGTCGGGGGTCTGCCGGAGACGGTGATGGAGCTCGATCCGGTGCTGGTGACGGCGAACTGTGGGGCGCCGGCGATCGCCGACACGCTCAGCTTCGTTCTGCGCGACCTCGAGGGTCTGCCGGCGACCGAGACCTGCGCGCGCTTCGTGCGCGAGAACTTCGACTGGCCGGTCATCGCGCGCAAAGTGCTGGCGGTCTATGAGCACGAGCAGGCGATGAGCTGATGTGCGGTCTCGCCGGAATCGTTGCCGATCGCGAGGTCGCGCCGGCAGTCCTCGAGCGCAGCGCGGCTGCGATGCTCCACCGGGGCCCGGACTCCGGCGCCACGCTGCTCCGCGGACGCGCGGCCTTCGCGTTCCGCCGCTTGCGCATCATCGACCTGCGGCCGGAGGGCGATCAGCCGATGTCCAACGAGCGCGGCGACGTATGGATCGTCTTCAACGGCGAGATCTACGATTTCGCCCGTTTGCGCCGGCTGCTCGAGCCGCGGCATAAGTTCCGCTCACTCACCGACACCGAGACGCTCATCCACGGCTACGAGGAGTGGGGTTTCGAGGGGCTGCTGCGCCGCATCGACGGCATGTTCGCCTTTGCCATCTGGGACGAGCGCATCGGCGAGCTCATGCTGGCGCGTGACCGCTTCGGCAAGAAGCCGCTCTACTATGCGGTCTCCTCGCCCCGGGAGATCGCCTTCGCCTCGACCGTGAATGCGCTGTTGGAGCTGTTGCCGGCGCGCCCGCAAGTCGACCCCGTCGCCCTCGACAGGTACCTCACCTACCAGGCGGTGCCCGCGCCGCAGACGATCTTCGCCGGTATCCACGCGCTGCCGCCCGCGCACTTTATTCGCTTCTTCCAGGGTGATCTGCCGCCGCGGCCGCGTCGCTATTGGCAGCTCTCTTATGCGCACAAACAGCGCCGGCCGGAGCCGGAGCTGCTCGCGGAAGCCGACAGCCTGCTGCGTCAGGCGGTCGCGCGCCGCCTTATAGCCGACGTGCCGCTCGGCGCCTTCCTTTCCGGGGGCGTCGACTCGAGCATCGTGGTCGCCATCATGTCGCAGATGACGGGCCAGCCGGTGGAGACCGTGACGATTGGCTTCGACGACCCGCGCTTCGACGAACGCCGCTTCGCGCGCCTGGTGGCGCAGCGCTGGCACGCCAACACACATGAGTATGTGCTGCCGCCGGATGAGATTCAGAACCTGCCACTCATCATCTGGCACTACGGTCAGCCGATGGCCGACGTGTCGATTCTGCCGACCTTTGCAGTGGCGCGGGCCGCGCGCGAGCACGTCACGGTGGTGCTGAACGGCGACGGCGGCGATGAGGCATTCGGCGGTTACTCGCGCCCGATGGTGGCGCGCGCCGCGCAGCTCTGTCGGGCCTGGCTGCCATCCGGCACGCGCGACAGCGCCCGCCGGCTCATCGGGCTGCTCGGCAAGCGCGGTCAGATGCTCTCCACGGCGCTTGCCACGGAGGCACGGGATGCGTTCGTCTATGAACGCGGCTTCCGCGACTGCCGCACGCGGCTTTACGACGCGAGCGCGCTGCTGCGCCTTGCGCGAGTCGACCCCGACCAGCATTACTACGATGCGTGGGTGCACGCCGACGGGCCGACGGACGCCGATCGCGTGCTGGCGGCGGAGCTGACCACGTATCTCCCCGATCAGCTCCTCACCAAGATGGACGTCTCGACCATGGCGCACTCGGTCGAGGCACGCTCGCCGCTGCTCGACAGGCGGCTGATCGAGTTCACCGCAACCATCCCTATCGAGCAGCTCATGCAGGGCTGGAGCACCAAATACGTGCTCAAGCGGCTGGCGGAGCGCTACGTTCCGCACGAAGTCATCTATCGGCGCAAGCAGGGCTTTGTGATGCCGGTCTCGAGCTGGATGCGCTCGGATCTCGCGCCGCTGACTCGCTCGTTGCTCGAGTCCCTCAGCGGCCGCGGGCGCGGATTGTTTCGCCGCGATTGGGTCATGACGATGCTCGATGATCACCTCGGCCGGCGAGCCGACTGGGGGCAGCAGCTCTGGACGCTGGTGGTGCTCGAGATCTGGTTTCAGCTGTTCGTCGATCGCTCGCTGGACCCGCACACCAAGCTCGAGCACATGGACGGCGCGGTGCGCGCGGCGGCCTGAGGATGCGCTTGAGCCGCGCGCCGCCGATCCGCGTTCTGTATCTGGATCACACCGCGCAGCTCGGCGGCGGGGAGCTCGCGCTGGCGCGCCTGCTTCAGGCGCTGGATCGCGCACGCGTCGAGCCGATCGTCGTGCTCGCCCAGCAGGGACCATTGGCAGAGCTGCTGGCGCGCCAATCCATCGATATACATGTCTTGCCGCTCAGCGTGAGCCTGCGCGAGGTGCGCAAGGACTCCCTCGGTCTCACGGGCCTCCTCCGCCAGCTCGGAGCCATCCGCAGTCTCTGGCGCTACGCGCGGCGCATCAGCGACTTTGCGCGTGCTCGAGGCGTGGACCTCATCTACACCAATTCACTCAAGGCGGACTTCTACGGGGCGATCGCCGGGAGGCTCGCGCGAGTGCCTGTAATCTGGCACGTCCGCGACCGCATCGAGCCCGACTACCTGCCGCGAATGGCAGTATGGCTCGTAAGGCTCCTCGCGCGGCACGTACCGACCTGCGTCGTCGCCAATTCCGCGAGCACGCTCGCCACCTTGAGGCTGCAGCCCTCCGGGCGTACCGCCGTCATCGCGAGCGGCCTCACCCGGGAGCACATCGAGCAGTGCTGGGTTGCGCAGCGCTCCAATCCCGTACCCCGCATCGGGATCATCGGGCGCATCGCGCCGTGGAAGGGCCAGGATGTGTTTCTCGAAGCGGCAGGGCGGCTCACGCGGCAGGGCTTGGCCGCGCGCTTTCTCGTCGCCGGGGCGCCGCTGTTCGGCGAGGAAGCGTTCGAGCAGCGGCTGCGCGCGCAGGCAGCGCAGCTCGGCATCGCACCCCAGGTCGAATTCCTCGGGTTCAGCGCCGTGCCGCCGCTGCTGCGCTCGCTCGATGTGCTGGTGCACGCGAGCCGCGTACCCGAGCCCTTCGGCCAGGTGATCGTCGAGGGGCTCGCCGCGGAGCTTCCCGTGATCGCAACGGACGGCGGCGGGGCACGGGAGATCATCGAGAACGGCAGGACGGGCCTCCTGGTACCGTGCGGCGATGCAGCGGCGCTGGCCGCGGCGCTCATGCAGCTGCTCACCCAACCCGAGCTTGCGCGCCGCCTCGCCAGTGCCGGCCGCCGGCACGTGCTCGAGCACTTCACGGTGGAGCAAGCGGCCCGTCGCAGCGAGGCCTTGTACGAGCAGCTGCTGGGACCCGCGTAACGAGGCTGTCATCGTCCGGTGGGTAGTATGAGTGCGGGCGCGTCTGCGCGTACAGGGAGGCTGCCCGTCATTTCCTCGAGAACAACAGCGACGATCCCGCGGCCGATGCGCGTAGCCGTGGTGCACGACTGGCTGGTCACTTATGGCGGAGCTGAGCGCACGCTGGCTCGCATCCTTGAGTGCTATCCGCACGCAGAGCTCTTTACGCTGGTCGACTTTCTGCCGGCTGCGGAGCGCGGCTTCCTCGGCGATCGACCGGTTCACCACTCGTTCCTGCAGGGCCTGCCCGGCGCGCGGCGACACTACCGCAGCTACCTGCCGCTGATGCCGCTTGCGGTGGAGTCCTTCGACCTTTCCGGCTTCGACCTGGTCATCTCGAGCTCCTTTTGCGTCGCCAAGGGAGTGCTCACCGGCCCCGACCAGCTGCACGTGAGTTATGTGCACTCGCCGATGCGCTACGCCTGGGACCTGCAGCACCAGTACCTGCAGCAGCACGGGCTGGAGCGCGGCGTGCGCGGCCTGCTGACGCGCGGGCTGCTGCACAGGATGCGCATGTGGGACGTACGCACCGCCAACGGGGTCGACCACTTCATCAGCAACTCCGACTTCATCGCGCGGCGCATCTGGAAGATCTATCGGCGCGAGGCGCAGGTGATCCATCCGCCGGTGGATACCGAGTTCTTCCAGCCGGCGCGGGCCGAGCGCGACGACTACTACCTGACCGCGAGCCGGCTCGTGCCGTACAAATGCACGCGGCTGCTCATCGAGGCTTTTGCGCGGCTGCCGGAGCGGCGGCTGGTCGTGATCGGCGACGGCCCGGAATTCAGGAAGCTGAAGGCGCTGGCCGGCAGCAATGTGTCGATGCTCGGGCAGCAGCCGAGCCCAGTGCTGCGCGAGCACATGCAGAGCGCGCGCGCTTTCCTGTTTGCCGCGATCGAGGACTTCGGGATCGCACCGGTCGAGGCCCAGGCCTGCGGCACTCCGGTAATCGCCTACGGCCGGGGCGGGGTTGCCGAGTCGGTCGTCGAAGGCAAGTCGGGCATCTTCTTCCACGAGCAGACGGTCGACGCGGTGGTGGCCGCCATCCAGCAGTTCGAGCGGCGCCTGACGCGCTTCAATCCCGCAGAGATCCGTTCCAACGCGCTGCGCTTCGCTGCAGAGCGCTTCAAGCAGCAGTTCCGCGCGTGCATCGAGGAGCAGGCGAGACAGCCGGCAGCGGCACCCATCGAGCTGGCGGTAGGCTAGAGGTCCGGCAACGTGGATGGTCCGGCGCAGCTTGCGCACACGACGCTGTACCGACCCACTCGTGCGCAGCTTCTCGTACTGCCGCTGGCAGCGGCGGCGCTCCTGCTGCTGTTTCAGAACACCTTCGGCTACCTCTATTGGGTGTGGCACCGGGAGGAATACAGCCACGGGTTCCTGATTCCGCTCGTCAGCGCCTACCTCCTGTGGCGGCGCCGTGAGCGCTTCAGGCAAGCGCAGTTCCGCAGCTCCTGGATCGGGGTGGCGGTCGCCGCGGCCGGCGTGGCGATCTATCTCGTCGGGATGGTGGCCTCGATCACGACGGTCGACACCTACGCGCTGGTGATCGTGCTCATGGGAGCAGCTCTTGCGCTCATGGGCTGGCAGGCCTTCCGGATCGCGCTGGTGCCGCTGGCGCTGCTCTTCCTGATGAATCCGATCCCCAACTTCTTCTACTTCAACCTGTCATCCGAGCTGCAGCTGCTCTCCTCCGAGCTCGGCGTGGCGTTCATGCGCCTCTTCGGCGTGAGCGTCTTTCTCGAAGGCAACGTTATCGACCTGGGGAGCTACCAGCTGCAGGTCGCCGAGGCGTGCAGCGGGCTGCGTTATCTGTTCCCGCTCATGACGCTCGGAGTGATCGTCGCCTATCTCTTCAACGGGCGCACCTGGATGCGCTGGTGCCTGTTCCTCTCCACCGTGCCGATCACGGTACTGATGAACAGCCTGCGAATCGGGGTGATCGGGATTCTGGTCGACCGCTTCGGCATTGCGCAGGCGCAGGGGTTTCTGCACTGGTTCGAGGGCTGGGTGGTCTTCCTGGTGTGCTTCGCCACGCTGATGCTGGAGGCCTGGGCGCTGCTGCGCGTCGCCGGCGACAAGCGCCCGCTCGTCGAGCTGCTGGCTCTCGAGCGCTCACCGCCCGAGAGTGGAGCGCCGGCCGTGCGAGCGCGCGAGCTGGGGTCCCCGGCCGCTGCGGTGCTCGTCATTCTGCTGCTCGCCGTGGTGCCGGCGCGCGCGCTGCCGAAGCGCATCGAGATACGGCCGGCACGCACGGACTTCACCGAGTTTCCCCTGCAGATGGGGGCGTGGCGGGGTCAGCGCGGGCACCTCGAGGCGGTCTACCTGGACACTCTGAAGCTGGACGATTACATCCTCGCCGACTTCGTGCAGGCAGGCAGTGCGCAGGCAGCTGCCTCCGGCGCCGCTCCGGTCAATCTCTATGTCGCGTATTACGCCTCGCAGCGCACCGGCGAGTCGGCGCATTCGCCGCGCTCCTGCCTGCCGGGCGGGGGCTGGCGGATCCTCGAGCTCACCGAGCGCGAGGTCGCGGGAGTTACCAACAACGGGGTACCGCTGCGCGTCAATCGCGCGATCGTGCAGCAAGGGGCCGCGCGGCAGCTGGTTTACTACTGGTTTCAGGAGCGGGGGCGCGACATCACGAGCGAGTATCTCGTCAAGTGGTACCTGCTCAGGGATGCGCTGCTGCGCAATCGCAGCGACGGGGCGCTGGTCCGGCTCATCACGCCGTTGCAGGGGAACGAACCGGCGGCGGCGGCGGATAGCCGCCTCGCGCAGTTCAGCAGCAGCGTGCTGCCGGCGTTAAGGGACTATCTGCCGAACTGAGATGAATCCATTCCTGCAGCTCCTGCTCGCCGTCGCGGTCAGTATGGTGGTCATCCCGGTCGCGCGCCGCGTGGCGCCACGTCTCGGGCTGGTCGACCTGCCCGACGCACGCAAGGTGCACACAGTTCCCATTCCGCGGGTCGGCGGCTGGGGCATCACGCTCGGGATTCTGCTGCCGGTGCTGCTGATCCTGAAGCTCGATCCGCTGGTGCAGTCGTTCCTGATCGGCTGCATGACGCTCTTTGCCTTCGGTGTCTGGGACGATTCCCGGACCATCGGGCACTGGCTGAAGTTCCTCGGGCAGCTGATCGCGGTGGCCTTCGTGGTCTACTACGGAGATCTCTGGGTCTCACGCGTGCCGTTCATCGACGGGGCTCTTCCCGCGGCGATCGGCAAGCCGTTCACGGTGTTTGCGCTCGTCGGCGTCGTCAATGCGATCAACCACTCCGATGGGCTCGACGGGCTGGCAGGCGGGGAGGCGCTCTTGAGCCTCCTTGCTCTGACGGTGCTTGGATATACCTCCGGCGGCGCCCTCGTCTTAAGCATCGCGCTGGTGAGCATCGGAGGCATCTTCGGCTTCCTGCGCTACAACAGCCACCCCGCATACGTCTTCATGGGGGACTGCGGCAGCCAGGTGCTGGGCTTCACCCTGGGCTTCCTCGTCGTCTACCTCACGCAGACGAGCAATACCGCCGTCAGCGCGGCGCTGCCGCTCCTCATCATCGGGCTACCCATCGCCGACATTCTCTCGGTGCTCTACCAGAGAATCCGCGGACGAATGAACTGGTTCAAGGCGACGCGCAATCACGTGCATCATCGGCTCATGGAGATCGGGTTCGATCACTACGAGACCGTCGTGATCATCTACTCGATCCAGGTAGCCTTCGTCGTGAGCGCGGTGCTGGCGCGCTACCAGTCGGATCTCATGGTCGCGTTGCTCTATCTCGTCGGGCTTGCGGCGCTGTTCTCGGCCCTCACGCTGGCGGAGCGCACCGGGTGGCACGTGGCGCGCGCCCATGGCAGGCCATCGCGGGTGAGTCGGGCCATGGCAGCGCTCAACGGCAGCGACCTCATCGTCAAGGGTCCGCTGTACGTGATCACCTGCACGACGCCGTTCGCGATACTGCTGAGCGCCGTGTTCGTGGCGCGCATCCGCTCGGATCTTGCCATCGCCGCCGCCGCGATCGCGGTGGTACCGGCGATTCACCTGCTGTGGCCGCAGCGGATCAACACCGCGCTGCTGCGCGTCGCGATCTATGCCACGGCGGTGTTCCCGGCGTGGGTGCTGATCAGCGACCCCGCCGCGATGCCGCGCCCGGTATTCGTTCTGACCGGCGCGCTGATCATCCTGCTGGTGGCGGCCATCGTGGTGTACATGCGACTGGATGGAAACCGGCGCTTCGAGACCACCCCGACCGACTATCTCATTGCCTGCGGCGTGGTCGCGTTGCTGGTCTGCGGGGCGATCGGGATCAGCTCGCGGAACTTCGTGGAGGCGATCCTCCTCGCCACGGTCCTCATGTACGCCTCGGAGATCATCGTCGGCACCGGGCGGGGGAGCCGCGCCCGCCGCTGGCTCGAGTGCTCGACGCTCGGCGCCTTATTGATCATCTCGCTGCGTGGCGTGCTCTGAAGCGTGCGCCCGTGGCCCGGCGCGTGACTGTGCGGCGGCGCTGCTGCCCCGCAGCACGCCGTGGGCGTGTTCCCCGAGGCGCAGATTCCGGCTTCTTGTCATGAGACTTAAAGGCCGCTGTCACAAAGCGCTCGCAAAGTATTCGCCACCCGGAGCGGAAGGAAACTCACCGGGAGCGAAGCGGTCCGCTCGGGGGGTTTATGAACGCACGCAGCACAATACCCCCAGGTCTCGCCGTTGTGGCAATGGCGCTGTGCGCGATGCCCGCGCCGGCTGTCGCGAGCACGATCACGCTCACGGGCTCCGGCGGCATGACCTACACCTACCAGTTCCTCTGGAGCGACCCCTCGTCCCCCACGATCAGCAACGACTACATTCTCTCGGTCCCCGGGCAATACACCTTCACCGACTCCTTCACCTCACAGCAGCCGGCCAGCCCGAACCTCGGCACGAGCTCGGTCGGTGCCTACGATTTCCAGGACAGCTATCGATTCACGATCGGCTCGGGTGCGAGCGGCGACACACTCGTGGCCTCGCTCGGGCTCGGCGATACCTTCAACATCGCTGACCTGCAGTTCCGGCTGTACGAGGTGCCAACCTCCACCACGGCGCCGATAGTCGGCGGAATTCCCCCCGGCAGCACCCTGATCACGGGCTGGATGGGCCCACCGTCGGGCTCGAACGAGGTCGAGGCGACGTTCACGGACATTCAGTCGGGTACCTACATTCTCGACGTCGCCGGGATCGCGAACGGTACCAACGGCGGGACGTACATCGGGCAGCTGAACATCAACCCGGTACCCTTGCCCGCCGCGCTGCCGCTCCTCATTTCCGGTCTCGGTGGGCTGTGGGCCGTGGCCCGCAGGCGCCGCATGCCCCACATGAGGGCAGCCGAGGAAAGCCTCTCCCGCTGAGCTGATCTGCGGGTGCGTGCGCCATCGGGTCCGCGGACCCGATCGGACTACGCCGGGCCGCCGCCC
>JASHQW010000226.1 GCA_030038875.1 Gammaproteobacteria bacterium
CACCGGCCGCCGGCAAAGGACGCGGCAAGCGCGCGCGCGCCAAGGCGCCGCGGGCACCTGCGAAGATGCTCGAGGTGGTGCAGGACCGGCTGCGCCTCGGGGCCGCCGAGCGCGGCCGGGTGCTCGAGTCGCTCGAGTCGGCGCTGCGGGTCGGCCGCGGCCGCGTCAATGCGCACGTGGTGGACGAATCGGATCCTCCCGCCGTGCAGAGCACCTGGCGCTATTCGAGCGAGCTGCACTGCGCGCACTGCGATCTCGCCTACCACGAGCCGACCCCGAGCGAGTTCTCCTTCAACTCCCCGCTCGGCGCCTGCGAAGCCTGCCGCGGCTTCGGCCGCACCATCGGCATCGACTACGGGCTCGTCATCCCGGATGAGAGCAAGTCGCTGCGCGGCGGGGCGATCAAGCCCTGGCAGAGCAAGTCCTACGCCGAATGCCAGGAGGACCTGGAGAAGTTCGCGAAGCTGCGCGGCGTGCCGCTCGATACGCCGTGGCGCGAGCTGCCCGCCGAGACGCGCCAGTGGGTGATCGAGGGCGAAGGCGCCTGGAGCCGCAAGGTCTGGTACGGCGCCCGGCGCTTCTTCGCCTGGCTCGAGACGCGCGCCTACCGCATGCACGTGCGCGTGCTGCTGTCGCGCTACCGGGCGTACACGCCCTGCGGCGCCTGCGGCGGCGCACGCCTCAAGACCGAGGGACTGCTGTGGCGCATCGGCGGCCGTGAGCTCGCGGCCGCGGCGCTCGGCTCGCAGCCGCCGTTCCGTCCGCAGGGCACCGAGTGGAGCGCGGCCACGCTCGCCGCGCTCCCCGGGCTCTCGATCCACGACCTGATGCTCCTGCCCGTCGAGCGCGCCTGCGCGTTCTTCCGCGGCCTGACTCTGCCGCAGCCGCTCGATGAGGCGACCGACCTCCTGCTCGGCGAGATCCGCGGCCGCTTCCGTTATCTGGTCGACGTCGGCCTCGGCTACCTGACGCTCGACCGCCAGTCGCGCACGCTCTCGGGCGGCGAGGTGCAGCGGATCAACCTCACCACCGCGCTCGGCACCTCGCTCGTCAACACGCTGTTCGTGCTGGACGAGCCCTCGATCGGCCTGCACCCGCGCGACATGCAGCGGGTCATCGGTGTGATGAAGCGCCTGCGCGACGCCGGCAACTCGCTGGTCGTGGTCGAGCACGACCCGCAGATCATGCTCGAGGCCGACCGCATTCTCGACCTCGGTCCGGGCGCCGGCGAGCGCGGCGGACAGATCGTCTTCTACGGCAGTCCCGCCGCGCTGCGCGCGAGCGCGAGCTCGCTCACCGGCGAGTACCTGAGTGGACGGCGGGCCGTCGTGCCGCTGCGCAGCGCTCCGGGCGCGGCGCGCGCCGCGGGCGGCGACGACGGCGTCGTGGCGGAGGCGCGCTCGAATCGCTGGCTCGAGCTCAAGGGCGCCACCGAGCACAACCTGAAGAATCTCGACGTGCGCATCCCGCTCAAGCGCCTGGTGTGCGTCACCGGCGTGTCGGGCTCGGGCAAGTCGACGCTGGTCGAGGACGTGCTCTACCCGGCGCTCCTCAAGTACCGCGGCAGGCCCACCGAGGCCCCCGGGCAGTTCGCGGGCCTCTCCGGCGCCGAGCTCATCGATGATGTGGTCATGGTCGATCAGAACGCCATCGGCCGCACCACGCGCTCGAACCCCGCGAGCTACGTCGGCGCCTTCGATGCCATCCGTGCGCTGTTCGCCGCCGAGCCCGCCGCGCAGGAGCGCAAGTACACCGCCGGCACCTTCAGCTTCAACTCCGGCAACGGCCGCTGCCCCACCTGCAGCGGCAACGGCTTCGAGCACGTCGAGATGCAGTTCCTCTCCGACGTCTACCTCCGCTGCCCGGACTGCAACGGGCGGCGCTACCGCGACGAGGTGCTCGACATCCGCCGTGAAGGCGCCGACGGCCGGCGCGCCCACATCGCCGAGGTGCTCGACATGACGGTAACCGAGGCGGGCGCCTTCTTCGCGGACGCCGCGGAGGTGGCCGCGCGCCTCACGCCGCTCGCGGACGTCGGGCTCGAGTACCTGAAGCTCGGTCAGCCGGTGCCGACGCTCTCGGGCGGCGAGGCGCAGCGCCTGAAGCTCGCCGGGCATCTCGCCGAGGCCGGCTCGGTGCTCTCGAGCACCACCCACAAAGGCAAGCTCTTCCTCTTCGACGAGCCGACCACGGGACTGCACTTCGAGGATGTGGCGAAGCTCCTCAAGGCGTTCAGGAAGCTGCTCGCCGCCGGGCACTCGCTGCTCGTGATCGAGCACAATCTCGACGTCATCGGCGCCGCAGACTGGATCATCGACTTAGGGCCCGAGGGCGGCGAGCGCGGCGGCGAGATCGTCTGCGCGGGAACGCCGGCCGGGGTGTGCGCCTCCCGCGCCTCGCATACGGGGAAGGCGCTCAGCGCATACCGCGCGGCGCTCGCCGCCCGCGTGCCGGTGGCGTCCGAGACCGCCACAGCCGACTCCGCCGTCGCCGAGCCGCGCGCGGTCTATGGCGGCAACGGGCGCGCACGTCCGAGGATCGTCATCCACAAGGCGCGCGAGCACAACCTGAAGAATATCGATGTGGAGATTCCGCGCGATCGTTTCACGGTGATCACCGGCGTATCGGGCTCCGGCAAATCGACGCTCGCCTTCGACATCCTCTTCAACGAGGGTCAGCGCCGCTACCTCGAGTCGCTCAACGCCTACGCGCGGCAGTTCGTGCAGCCGGCCGCGCGGCCCGACGTGGATGCGATCTTCGGCATTCCGCCGACGGTCGCCATCGAGCAGCGCACCAGCCGCGGCGGCAGAAAGAGCACCGTGGCGACGCTCACCGAGATCTACCACTTCATGCGGCTCCTGTACGTGAAGCTCGGCACGCAGTACTGCCCGGACTGCGACGTCGCCATCGAGCCGCAGAGCGCCGGCTCGATCGCCGCACGCCTGCTGCGCGACTACCGCGGCAGGTCGATCGCGTTGCTCGCGCCGCTGGTCGTGGCGCGCAAGGGCTACTACACGGACCTGGCGAAGTGGGCGGCGAAGAAGGGCTTCAGAGCGCTGCGCGTCGACGGCGAGCTCGCGCCGACGTCGCCCTGGCCGCGCCTGTCGCGCTTCCGCGAGCACACGATCGAGCTGCCGGTCGCCGAGCTCGCGGTGGGTGCGAAGACCGACGCGGCGCTCCACGAGGCGCTCGCGCGTGC
>JASHQW010000227.1 GCA_030038875.1 Gammaproteobacteria bacterium
TGAGGCCCGCGGGTGGCTTGCGCGGCGCGTTGTCGCGCGGAACCAGCGCCGCCTTGAACCCCTGGGCCTGCGCCTCACGCAGCCGCTCATCTCCATAGGGCACCGGGCGCACCTCGCCCGTCAGCCCGAGCTCGCCGAAGGCGACGAGCTGCGCCGGCAGCGCGACGTTCCTGAGACTCGAGGCGAGCGCGATCGCCACCGGCAGGTCCCACGCGGTCTCGTGGATCTCAATGCCGCCCACGACGTTCACGAACACGTCGTGCTCCTGGAGGGCAAGTCCGGCGTGCCGGTTCATCACCGCGAGCAGCATCGCGAGGCGGTTGGCATCGAGCCCCTGCGCGATGCGGCGCGGAGCGCCGAAGCGCATGCGGTCGACGAGCGCCTGCAGCTCGATCAGGAGGGGCCTGCCGCCCTCGCGCGTCACCGTGACGACGCTGCCGGCGGCCGGTTGCGGGGCGCGCGCGAGAAAGATCGCCGCCGGGTTCTTCACTTCCTTCAGGCCCGTGCCGGTCATGGCGAAGAAGCCGAGCTCGTTGACCGCCCCGAAGCGGTTCTTGGTGGCGCGCACGATGCGGTAGCGGCTGCCGGCCTCGCTCTCGAAATACAACACCGTGTCCACCAGGTGCTCGAGCAGCTTCGGTCCCGCGATCGCACCCTCCTTGGTCACGTGGCCGACGATGACGATCGCCGCGCCTCCGGACTTGGCAAAGCGCACCAGCTCCGCGGTGCATTCGCGCAGCTGCGTCACCGCCCCGGCGCTCGCCGGCACGGTGGAGGACTCGAGCGTCTGGATCGAGTCGATGACGAGGAGCGCCGCTTGCCGCGCTGCCGCAAGTGCCAGGACCGCCTGGCAATCGGTCTCGGTCACGAGGCCGAGGGCCTCGGCGGCCAGGCCCAGACGGTGGGCGCGCAGCCCTACCTGGGCGACCGATTCCTCGCCGCTCGCGTAGATCACGGGACACGCCGCGGCCACGTGCGCCGCGACCTGCAGCAGCAGGGTCGACTTGCCGATGCCCGGATCTCCGCCCAGGAGGATCACTGAGCCCGGGACGATCCCACCCCCCAGGACCCGGTCGAGCTCCCCCTGCCCGCTGGGCAGCCGCTGCCCGCCACCGCCGAGGGCGGCGGCCCCGGCAGCGAGACTCACCGGCGCGGCGGCGGGCGTGGCCCGGCCGGCGGAAGCACGCCGCTCCTCGAGCGAGTTCCACTCGCCGCAATGGGGACACTGCCCCTGCCACTTGAGGGTTTCACCCCCGCAGGAGGCACATACGAACACCGGATTCAGGCGAGCCATCAATGCGCCGTTGGTCGAGTTTCAGATAGGATTCGCGCCGGGGGAGCTACTGAAAGCGGTCTTTTGTGACCAATCACCGGGACACCCCAGCGGGCGATGCTAGCTTATGGCAGCTCGAATCGGGGACGGGAAAGTGACGCGTATCACATTCGGTGGGCCACAGGTCGGTCAGGACGCAGCATGAGCTTGCGAAACAAGCTGCGTTTCGTCGGTGCCACCGATACCGGCAAGGTCCGGGAGCATAACGAGGACACCATCGCGGTCGACCCCGATATCGGCCTGCTGGTGCTCGCAGACGGCATGGGCGGCTACAACGCCGGAGAAGTGGCGAGCGGCATTGCAGTGAAGACCATTGTCAACCTGGTGCGCGAGCACGTCGAGCGCGAGGACCTCTCGATCGCGGACCGCGATACGGGCCTGTCGCGGCCGAACATCATCCTGCGCGACGCCATCAACCGTGCCAACAAGATCATCTACCAGACCGCGCGCACCCAGCCGCAGTGCGAAGGCATGGGCACCACGGTGGTCGCGGCGCTGTTCTTCGACAACAAGATCACGATCGCCCACGTGGGCGATTCGCGCCTCTACCGCCAGCGCGCCGACCGGCTCGAGCAGGTCACCATGGACCATTCGCTCCTGCAGGAGCTCGTCGACCGCGGCTTCTACTCCGCCGAGGAGGCGCAGCGTGCGTCCAACAAGAACTACGTGACCCGGGCGCTCGGAGTCGAGCCCCAGGTCGACGTGGAAATACAGGAATACCCCGTGAACCGGGGCGAGTTCTTCATCCTGTGCTCGGACGGGCTGTCCGACATGGTAGAGGATGAAGATATTCATTTAACCATAAACACCTTTAGTGCTAATCTGGATACGGTCGCCAAGCAGTTGATTCAGCTGGCCAATGACAATGGAGGCCGGGACAACATCTCGGTGGTGATGGCGCAGATCATGGATGCGTTTCCGGCTCGCACGAAGATTTTCGACAAGATCCTGAGTTGGTTCGGCTGACACGACGCGATAGGGGCTAGCAAATGGCAAGGTTGGTCTTGAGCCTGGACGGCCAGGTGATGGCGGAATACAACATGAACAAGGAGCGGTACACGATCGGCCGCCTCCCTGACAACGACATCCGCATCGACAACGCTGCCGTCAGCGGCCACCACTCGCTGATCATCAACATCCTCAACGACTCGTTCCTCGAGGACCTGAACAGCACCAACGGCACCTACGTCAACGGTAAGCTGATCAAGAAGCATGCGCTGCAGCATGGCGACGTCATCACCGTCGGCCATCACCAGCTGCGCTTCGTCGAGGACGACGAGGCGCAGGACGAGTTCGAGAAGACCATGGTGATCCAGCCGTCGGCGCGCCCCGTCGAGAAGGTGCGCGCGGCGACCGAGGGCGCCGACAAGGTTTCCACGTCGCTGACCGCCACCGGCCGTTCGCGCGCGCTGGCCGACGGCGCCGCGGCGGTGAAGAAGGCCAAGCTGCAGGTGCTCTCGGGCGCCTTCGCCGGCCGCGAGGTCGAGCTCAGCAAGGCTCTCACGACGCTCGGTCGCCCCGGGGTGCAGGTGGCGGCGATCACGCGCCGCGCCGAGGCCTACTACATCGTGCACGTCGACAGCGGCAAGGAAGGCGACTTCCCGCTCCTGAACGGCACGCCCATCGGCGCCCAGGCGACCAAGTTGAACGACAACGACGTCATTCAGCTCGCCGGGGTCAAGATGGGATTCTTCTTGAATTAGGCCGAAATTCGCAGGAAGCGATTTCGGCAGACATTACTTCGATTGCCGCCGGCGAAAGGCGCGACTTTCGCCGGCTGCGCATCACACTCTGGCGTAAGCCCGCACTGGGAACGATCCCATCCCGCGCACCGCGGGAGGCACCGCGCTGAACGTGAATCCCGCATCGGGCAGCTGCTCGAGCCCGCGCAGGTGCTCGACGATCGGGATCCCCGCCCCGAGGAGCGTCGTGTGCACCGGGCGCTCGCCGTCCTGCGTATCGTCGATGTTGAGCGAATCGATCCCGACGAGCCGTGCGCCCTGATCCTTGAGCCATTGAGCGGCCGCCACCGTCAGGAACGGGTGCCCGTGGCCGTAGCGCTCGGTGCGCCAGTGCCGCGCCCAGCCGGTGTGCACCAGCACCGCCCGCCCCGGCACCTCGAGACCGGCGAGCGCGGGCGCATCGATCGAGCGGCTGCCGCCCGCCTGCACCCGCACCGCCGGCAGGTCCGCGAGCTCCTCGAGGGTGAGCTGCGAGATGTCGCGGCCGTCGCCGAAGCGATGAAAGGGACTGTCGAGGTAAGTGCCGGTGTTGGCCACCAGGTCGACGCGTCCGATCTGGAAGGTCGTCCCGGCGGCATAGTGGCGGCGCGCGGCCTCGCGGCTCAGGAAATCGCACACGTGCGGCGCGGGGATCCCGGGGTAGGTGACCATCCCGTCCTCGATCACGTGACTCAAGTCCAGGTAACGGGTAGCGCTCGAGGCGCCTCGTACGCTTGGTGCATCGGCCATGGTCGCGACTCTCTCAGGAGGAGCGGGAGGCAGGCAGCATAGACGCCTGCGACGCGCTCGCGCGAGGGGATTTCCGGACGGCGAGCGCTCAGAATCCGCAGCGGCCGCGCGGGCAGCCGCAGCGCCTGCGCCGTCAGCGCAGCTCGAGCGGTACGCGTTGACTCACGCTGCAGAGGAGCTCGTAGGGAATCGTGCCCGCGTGGCGCGCGATCTCCTCCACTGGAAGTCCCGGGCCCCAGAGGACTACGTTGGTACCGACGTGCACCTCGGGGAGCGCCGAGACGTCCACCGCGATCATGTCCATCGACACCCGCCCGACGATCGGCGCGCGCGCCCCGGCGATGAGCACCGGCGTGCCGCCCGGGAGGTTACGCGGCAGCCCGTCCCCGTAGCCTGCGGCGATGATCGCGATCGACGAATCGCGCGGCGCGGTCCAGGCGGCGCCGTAGCCGACCGTCTCACCGGCCGTCACGCGCCGCAGGGCTATCACGGAAGACTCGAGGCTCATCACGGGCTCGAGGCCGAGCTGCGCCGCCGAGCCGTCGGGGAAAGGCGTGGCGCCATAGAGGGCGAGCCCGGGTCGCACCCAGTCGCAGGCGAGCTGCGCGCTGCCGAAAATGCCGGCGGAGTTGGCGATGCTGACCGAATAGCCGAGGCCGCGGATCGCCTCGCGGAAGCGCCCGACCTGCTGATTCGTCATGTGGTTGTCGCGCACGTCGGCGCACGCGAGGTGCGTGAGGAGGCGGATCTCGAGCGGCGCGGTCTTCAGGCGCCGCACGCGCTCGAGCGCCGCTGCGAACTCGCGCGGCGGAAAGCCGAGGCGGTTCATGCCGGTGTCGATCTTGATCCAGAGCACGAAGCGATGCGCCCCGCTCATCTCCTCGAGGAGCTCGACCTGCAGCGCATCGTGCACGACGAGGTCGAAGCCATGGCGCGCCGCCTCGAGCAGCTGCTCCGCCGTGAACACGCCCTCGAGCAGCACGATGGGCTGCGTGATGCCGGCGGCGCGCAGCGCCAGGCCCTCCTCGAGGCGCGCGACCGCGAAAGCGTCGGCTTCGGGGAGCGAGAGCGCGGTCGGCACGAGCCCGTGCCCGTAGGCATTGGCCTTGACCACCGCCATGACGCGCGCACGGCGCACCCGCTCGCGGATGGTGGTGAGGTTGTGGCGCAGCGCGCGCGGCTCGATGACGGCCCGGATGAGCCGGCTCACCGCAGCACGCCCTCGCCGTAGGAGTCCGCCACGTAGTTGTCGAAGCGAGTGTACTGCCCCTGAAAGGTGAGGAGGAAGTGGGTGGTCTCGCCGTTGCGGTGCTTGACGAGATCGATCTCGGCGATGCCCTTCTTGGTGGTGTTCTTGTCGTAGACCTCTTCGCGGTAGATGAGCAGAACCATGTCAGCCTCCTGCTCGATCGCACCACTTTCCCTCAGGTCCGACATCACCGGCTTCTTGTGCTCGCGCTGCTCCACGGCGCGGTTCAACTGCGAGAGCGCGATCACGGGAACCTGCAGCTCCTTGGCGAGCGTCTTCAGCCCCCGGGAGATCTCACCGATTTCCGTGGCGCGGTTCTCCTGCGTCCCCGGCACCTGCATGAGCTGCAGGTAATCGACCACGATCAGATTCAGGCCGTGCTCGCGCTTCACGCGCCGGGCGCGGGCGCGCAGCTCGGTCGGATTCAGGGCCGGCGTCTCGTCCACGAAGATCTTCGCTTCCGAGAGCTGGCTGGTCGCGCCCGTGATGCGCACCCAGTCGTCGTCGGAAATGCGCCCGCTGCGCAGGCTCGCGAGCGGCACCCGGCCGATCGAGGAGAGCATGCGCGTGATCACCTGCTCGGAGGGCATTTCCATGCTGAACACGGCGACCGAGGCGCGGGTGTTCGGGTCGACCGCCGCGTTCTCCGCCATATTGATCGCGAGCGTTGTCTTGCCCATCGACGGGCGTCCGGCAATGATGACCAGGTCCCCCGGGCGCAGGCCGCCCGTGACCTTGTCGAACTGAGTGAAGCCCGTCGGCAGGCCGCGCAGCTTGTCGGGGTTCGAGTGCCACTCGTCGATCTGGTCGATGACGGGAGGGAGAAGCTCGCGAACCGAGCGCGCGCCTTCGCGGCCGCGGAAGGACCCTTCGGCGATCTCGAACACGCTCTGCTCGGCACGGTCGACGAGGTCGCGTACGCTCGTGCCGTCGTTGTTATAGACGGCGGAGGCGATCTGCGTGCCCGCCTGGATCAGCTGCCGCATGAGCGAGCGCTCACGCACGATCTGGGCATAGGCGCGCGCGTTGGCAGCGGTCGGGGTGTCGCGCACGATCGCGCTCAAGTAGGCGAGGCCGCCCGCCTTCTCGAGCTGGCCGTTGCGCTCGAGATAGCCTGAGACCGTAACGGCGTCGCAGGGCTTGCCCTCGCCGGCAACCGCGGCGATGGCGCCGAAGATGAGCTGATGGTCGGGGCGGTAGAAGTCTTCCTGCCGCACGACGTCCGCGACCTGGTCCCAGGCGACGGGGTTCATCAGCAGCCCGCCGAGCACCGCCTGCTCGGCCTCGACCGAGTGCGGCGGAGCGGGCGCGTCGAGGAGTGCGACCGAGCCCGAATCACGCGCCTTGGCGGAACCGGCCATCGGGCGACCTAAGGATTACTCTTCAGCGACGATCGATACCGCCAGCGGCACGTCCACGTCGGCGTGCAGGTGCAGGTTGACCACGTGGTCGCCGAGCGTGCGCAGCGGACCATTGGGCAAGCGCACTTCGCTGCGCTCGATCTTGAAGCCTGCCTTGCTGCAGGCCTCGGCGACGTCGGCGGTGCCGATCGAGCCAAAGAGCTTGCCTTCCGTGCCCGCCTTGGCGGGAATGGTGAGCTTGAAGTCCTTCAGGGCCGCGGCGCGCTCGCCGGCGGACTCGAGGTGCTCGCGTGCCACTCGCTCGAGCTCGGCACGGCGCGCCTCGAAGCGCGCTACGTTCTCGGGAGTCGCGAGCGTGGCCTTTCCCTGGGGCAGGAGGAAATTGCGCCCGTAGCCCGAGCGCACCTTGACGCGGTCGCCAACGTTGCCGAGGTTGGCAACCTTCTGAAGCAGGATGACGTGCACGAACGCGCCCCTTAATGCTGGTCGGTGTACGGCAGCAGCGCGAGGAAGCGCGCACGCTTGATCGCAACCGCCAGCTGCCGCTGGTAGAAGGACTTGGTGCCGGTGATGCGGCTCGGAACGATCTTGCCCGTCTCGGTGACGAAGCCCTTGAGCGTGGCGAGATCCTTGTAGTCGATCTGCTTCACGCCCTCGGCGGTGAAGCGGCAGAACTTCTTACGCCGTGAGAAGCGGCTGCCGCCGCCCCCACCGTGTCCTCTGGACATTGCCATGGATCAGATCCTCGGAAATTCGTTGCAGTGTACTGTGCTTTAGCCGGGTGTGGGTCGGCCCATTCAGGCGTTGTCCGACGCGGAATTCTCGTCGTCGTCGCCACCCGGTACCGCCTCCTCTCGGGCGCGCTCGCGGCGCCGGCCCCCGCCCTCGCCCTCCTCGTCCTGGGCCTTGGCCATCGGCGAGGGCTCGGTCACGGCGGAGTCCATGTTCACGACCAGGTGGCGCAGCACCGCGTCGCTGAAGCGGAAGGCGCCGGTCAGCTCATCGAGCGTCTTCTGGTCGGTCTCGATGTTCATGAGCACGTAGTGGGCCTTGTGCACCTTGGCGAGCGGATAGGCGAGCTGACGCCGGCCCCAGTCCTCGAGGCGGTGCACCTGACCGCCGCCAGAGGCGATCATGCCCTTGTAGCGTTCGATCATGGCGGGCACCTGCTCGCTCTGATCGGGATGCACGAGAAAAACGATTTCGTAATGCCTCATCTATCGGTCTCCTTGCGGCTTTAAGCCGCCCGGTGGTTAAGGCTTTCGCCGGTGCGGCAAGGAGTAACGTCGTCGGGCGTCAATCGCCCGCTCGGACGCCCCTTCGGTCAAAAAGGGGCGCGAAGCATACTCAAAGCGCACCCCCGCTGCAACGCCGCTGCGCGCCAGGTGTGCTTTGGGATCAAGGGCTTGGACGCTGGGCCTGCGATCAAGGACTTACGTCGGACGCGGCCCGGTGCTCAGGGCCGGCGCGAGCCACATATATTGAGGAGTGTCCTCACCGCGCGAGGCGCTCCTCGACCTGCCGCCAGCCGAGCTCCGCCGTCTCGCGGGCGCGCTCCCCCGCCTCGCGTGCATGGCGGCTCGCCGCGGTGCCTTCGAGCACGCGCTTCATGATGCCCTGGCGGATGCAGGCGATGCGGAACAGGTTGTACGCCATGCAGAACTCCCACACGGCCGGCTCGACCGGCGCGCGCCCGGTGCCTCGACAATAGGCGGCGACGTACTCCGCCTCGGTGGGAATCCCGAGCGAGGCCAGGTCGACACCCTTCAATCCCGGTATCTCGCCCGCGCCCACCCGCCAGAGCATCACGTGATAGGAAAAGTCCGCAAGCGGGTGCCCGAGCGTCGAGAGCTCCCAGTCGACCAGCGCGAGCATCCGCGGCTGATCGGGCGCAAAGATCATGTTGTCGATGCGATAGTCGCCGTGCACCAGGCTGGTCTCATCGCCCGGCGGGATGTGGGCCGGCAGCCAGGCGAGGAGCTTTTCCATCGCCTCGATCGGTTCGGTCTCGGACGCCCGGTACTGCTTGCTCCAGCGCGCGATCTGCCGCGCGAAGTAGTTGCCGGGCTTGCCGTAGTCGGCGAGCCCCAGGCGGACGAAATCTGCCGTGTGCAGCGCCACCAGGACGCGGTTCATCTCGTCGTAGATCGCGGCGCGCTCTTCCCGCGTCAACCCGGGAAGCCGCGGGTCCCAGAAGTTCCGTCCGCGCACGTAGCTCATGACGTAGAACATCGTGCCGATGACGCTCTCGTCCTCGCACAGGCAGATCGGCTCGGCGACCGGCACCCCGTGGCCGAAAAGCGCGCGCGTAACGCGAAACTCGCGGTCGACGGCGTGGGCCGAGGGCAGCAGCTGTCCGGCGGGCTTGCGGCGCAGGACGTAGTGCGCGCCGTTGCCGGCGGCGAGGAGAAAGGTGGGGTTGGACTGGCCGCCACGGAACATCTCGACCGTGAGCGGACCCTTGAAGCCCGCGACCTGAGCGCTCAGGTAACGCGCGAGCGCCGCCTCATCGAAGCGCTGCCGCTCCGGGACCGGCATGGTGCCCGCGAATTCCTGCCCCAGCATGTCAGGAGTGCTTCTCGAGCTCGAGCTTGCCGATCTGGTTGCGGTGCACCTCGTCGGGCCCGTCGGCGAGGCGGATGGAGCGCGCGTGCGCGTAGGCGCTCGCGAGCTCGAAGTCCTCGCACACGCCCGCCGCACCATGCGCCTGGATCGCCCAGTCGGTGACCTGGCAGGCGGTGTCGGCGGCGGCGATCTTGATCATGGCGATCTCGGCGCGCGCCGCCTTGTTGCCGAGCGTGTCCATGAGGTACGCGGCCTTATAGACGAGGAGCCGCGCCTGATCGATGCGGATGCGCGACTCCGCGATGCGCTCGAGCGTCACCGACTGCTCGGCGATGGGACGGCCGAAGGCGGTGCGCGCCTTGACGCGGCGGCACATCTTCTCGAGCGCGCGCTCGGCGACCCCGATGAGCCGCATCGCGTGATGAATGCGCCCGGGACCCAGGCGTCCCTGCGCGATCTCAAAGCCCCGCCCCTCGCCGAGCAGCAGGTTCGCGGCCGGCACGCGCACGTCACGGAAGTCGATCTCCATGTGTCCGTGCGGCGCGTCGTCGTAGCCGAACACCGGCAGGTTCCTCAGGATCGTGATGCCGGGGGTCTCGCGCGGCACCAGGATCATCGACTGCTGGCGGTGCCGGGGTGCGCGCGGGTCGGTCTTGCCCATGAAGATGAAGAGCCGGCAGCGCGCACTCCCCGCCCCCGACGTCCACCACTTGCGGCCGTTGAGCACGTAGGAGTCACCGTCGCGCACGATGGAGCTCTCGATGTTGGTGGCATCGCTCGAGGCGACGCGCGGTTCGGTCATGGCGAAAGCCGAGCGGATCCGGCCCTCGAGGAGCGGCTCGAGCCACTGCTGCTTCTGCTCGGGCGTCGCGTAGCGCTCGAGCGTCTCCATGTTGCCGGTGTCGGGGGCCGCGCAGTTGAAGACCTCGGGTGACCAGCCGACGCGTCCCATGATTTCACAGAGCGGCGCGTACTCGAGGTTCGTGAGCCCGGCGCCCTGAGTCGAATCGGGCAGAAACAGGTTCCAGAGTCCCTGTGCCCGCGCCTTCTGCTGCAGCTCGCCGATGAGCGGCGGCTCCTCCCAGCGGCCGCCCCGGTCGAGCTCCTCGCGATAGCGCTGCTCGTTCGGATAGACGTGCGCGTCCATAAAGGCGCCGAGGCGCCCGAGGTAGTCTTTGGTCTTCGGACTGAATTCAAAGTCCATGGACATCACTCCTGCCGTTGCCAGCTGCCGCGCTGGCGCGCCGCCTCGTACAAGAGCATACCGGCGGCCACCGAAACATTGAGACTCTCGACCGCGCCGAGCTGCGGCAGGCGCGCGAGGAAGTCGCAATTCTGCCTCGTGAGCTGCCTGAGGCCCGCGCCCTCGGCGCCGAGCACGAGCACGACGGGGCCCTTCAAGTCGACCGCGTCGGCGCTCTGCTCCGCGGCGGCATCCGCCCCCACCACCCAGAGTCCCGCCTCTTTCAGGAGCTTGAGCGCACGCACGAGGTTCGTCACCGCGACCACGGGCGTCGTCTCCGCAGCTCCCGCGGCCACCTTGCGCGCCGCCGGCGTCAACTGCGCCGCGCGATCCTTCGGGATGATCACCGCCAGTACGCCACAGGCATCCGCGGTGCGCAGGCAGGCGCCCAGGTTGTGCGGGTCCTGCACGCCATCGAGCGCGAGGATGAGCGGTGCCGGAACGCCCGGCAGCGCGGCGAGCAGCTCATCCTCGCTCCAGGGCGGAAGCGGCGCGATGTCCGCCGCCACGCCCTGATGCACGACGTCGCCCAGAAGCCGCTTGAGCGCAGGCGCGTCGATGCGCTCGACCGGCCGCAGCTGTTTGCGCGCGAGCTCTTCGATGGCGCGCACCCGCGGGTCGTCGCGCCGCTCGGCGAGGCGCACAGTGAGCACGCGCTCGGGGTGACGCTCGAGCATGATGCGCACCGGGTGGAGGCCGAAGATCGTTTCCGCACTCTTCATCGCCGCACCTAGTGGCGCGCGCCTAATCCTCTTCCGCGAGCGCGAGGTCGATCAGGCCCTCGATCGGGTTGACCGCCGTGACCAGCACCCGCACGTGGCTGCCGGTGCGCAGCCGCCGCCCGCGGCGCTGGCCGCGCCAGGCGTGACCGTCCTCCTCCATCACGTACTGATCGTCGCTCAGGTTGTCGAGATGCAGCAGGCCATCGACTGCCGTCTCGAGAATCTGCACGAAGCAGCCGAACTCCACCACCGTGGTGATGAGACCGCGGAAGGTCTGGCCGATGCGCTCCTTCAAATAGGTGCACTTGAGGAAGGTGGAAACGTAACGATCCGCCTCGTCGGCGCGCTTCTCGAGCCGCGAGGTGCTCTCGCCGAGCGCCCCGAGCTCGGTCGGCACGTAGCGCACCGCCGCCCCGCCCTGGGCGCCGATCAGACTCTTCAGCGTCCGGTGCACGACGAGGTCCGGGTAACGGCGGATGGGCGAGGTGAAATGCGCATAGTGGGTGAGCGCGAGCCCGAAGTGCCCGATGTTGGTCGGCTGGTAGATCGCCTGCGGCATGGCGCGCACGACCAGCGATTCGACGAAGGCCCGCTCAGACGCGTCCGGCACCCGCCGGGCGATCGCCTGCAGGTCGCGCGTCGTGACGGTCTTCGGGATGCGCGCCTCGATGCCGAGCGCCTTGAGGGTCGTGGTCAGACGGTCGAGCTTCTCGTCCTCCGGCACTCCATGCACCCGATAAAGAGTCGCAACGTGCGCCTTCTCGAGGGCCTCGGCGACGGCGACGTTGGCGAGGATCATGCACTCCTCGATCAGGCGATGCGCCTCGTTCCGCACGCGCAGCTCGATCGCGCGCACGCGCTCGGCCTCATCGATCACGAACTCGGCCTCGGCCGCATCGAAATCGAGCGCGCCGCGGTGGTTGCGCGCCTTGTAGAGCGCGCGATAGACATCCACCAGGACCAACAGTCGCTCGGTGAGCGGCCCGAGTTGCGCGCGCGCCGCCGGGCGCCCTTCGATCAGCGCCTGATTGGCGAGCGTGTAGGTGAGGCGTGCCGCCGAACGCATCACCGCGGGATAGAAGCGCGCCTCCTTGAGCGCGCCGTTGCGGCTCACCACCATGTCGGCAGCGAAGCACAGCCGGTCGACGTGCGGGGCGAGCGAGCACAGGTGGTCCGAGAGCGCAGTCGGCAGCATCGGCAGCACGCGTGTCGGGAAGTACACCGAGGTGCCGCGCTTCTGTGCCTCAGCATCGAGCGCGGATCCCGGCCGCACATAGTGACTGACGTCGGCGATGGCGACGATGAGGCGGAAGCCCGCCGGGAGGGACTCTGCATACACCGCATCGTCGAAGTCGCGCGCGTCCTCGCCGTCGATGGTGACGAGCGGCAGATTGCGCAGGTCGATGCGCGCGTTCGACTCGCGCGGGTCTACCTGCTCGCCAAAGGCCTGCGCCTCGCGCAGCGCCACCGCCGGAAACTCGTACGGCAGGTCGAAGCGCGCGATTGCCGACTCGGTGCCGAGCTCGACCGGACGATCCGGGTCGAGGCGCTTGACGATCGCGGCCTGCGCCGCCGAGGCGGAACCCGCGTGGCGGATGATCTTCGCGATCACCCAGTCGCCCGCGTGCGCCCCCTCGAGGTCCGCCGGCGCGACCGCGCAGCGCAGCTGCAGACGCCGATCGGCGGCGTTGACCCAGGCGCTGCGACCCTGCACCTCGACGGTGCCGAGGAACGCGCTGACGCCGCGCTCGAGCACCTGCTCGACCGCCCCCGACCAGCGATCGCTCGCATCGCGCGTGAGCTTCACGCGCAACCGGTCGCCATGCATCACGCCGCGCATCTCGGGCGGCGGCAGGAACACACTTTCCTTCAGGCCCTCGACGCGCAGGAAGCCGTAGCCTGCGCGGTTGGCGCTCACGGTTCCCTCGACGACGGAACCCGAGCGGAGATGAGCGCTGGCCCCGGCCGCGCGCGCTTGCGCCTTGCCGCTGCCAGCACCGTGTGTGCGAGCGGCAGCCGGCGAGCTGCGCTTCACCGGGTGGCTGCGCGCTTCCTTGTGCGCGTGACCGTGCGATTTCGGGCCGTGAGCCCTGGCTGGAGTCCTTTCGTGGCGATCTCGCCGCCCCAACTTTCCTCTACGCGCCTTCAATTGACAGTCTCAGGACCCGTGCGTACATTTCGCGGCCTTCCACACCGTGCCCGGGTGGCGGAATTGGTAGACGCACTAGTTTCAGGTACTAGCGGTTCACACCGTGGAGGTTCGAGTCCTCTCCCGGGCACCAGTTTCAAATAGTTACAGTACATTTTTGATGTAATTTATCGCTGCTGATTCGGCCCAACTTGGCCAATCAGCGGGCGCAATTCTACGCACCCTTATCGAGCTGCGGGTGCAAATTGTCCCGACGACGGCGGGGCTCATTCTCTCTTATCAGGGTCCCCGAACGCAGCGGCCAAAGCGCAACCGCGTACTCGGTAGTGCAACGGTTTTTTCGTTCTTTCGTGGCGGTGGCTCGGTCCGGTTCTGTTCTCATCTTCGATCTTGTCTCACGGCAAAGCCGCGATGCAGTCTGACCGGCCGCACGCCGGGCAGAAGATTCCTAGTCACGCTGCCGCCTCCTGCTTCGCCGGATTGAGCAGCGACTCCATCTGCATGTAGCGCCGCTTGCCCCACTTGGTCGAGGCAATGTGCCGCAGCCGCGCTGCAACCAGCATTAGTGCCGAGTGTCCGTCCGGGAAAGCTCCGACGACTCGCGTCCGACGCCGGATCTCGCGAATGATCCGCTCGAGGGGATTGTTGGTGCGGATCTGCCGCCAGTGCACGGCCGGGTAGCCATAGTAGGTCAGCGTTTCCTCGACCTTCTGCTCGACGAGCTCCGCGGCGCTCTTCAGCCGCAGCTCTTTGAGCCGGCGCACCACCTCGCAGCTTCGGTACCCGCAACCTCACCTCGCCGGCCTTCGTCTCGAGCTTGCGCTCGTATTGGCCGGCTCTGCCGTCCACGCGTTCCGCTGAGCGCTCATACCGTTGCGCCCGGCAGATCGTGTCGGCCTCGGCATCCAGCAGTGCGTTCAGCGTCTCCTCCACGCTCGTACGCACCACCTCATCTACATGCCCTCTGAGCTTCTCCTCGTCAACTCGCAGCGCCCCAAGCGCCGCCGGTGAGTTGCGTCTCGCCGTCACCTCGACGAGCTGGGTTATCGACGAATACCTGTTTTCGATTTGCGCCGGATCGCTGGCCGCTTTCGAGCGCGGAGTCTGCCGGTGGCGAATAACTGCTGATGCGTCCCCATGCGGTGCAAAATCATCGCACGCCGACGTACTCGATAAACGAGCAGAAGATCAGGTCCAAGATGGCACTCGGTGAAGCCGTCCACTTCTTCCCACTCTTGCTGAGCCGGTGCTCGCGGAGGGCCGCCGGTAGCTTGTCACCCGAGATCAGAAGGTCAAACACGTACTCGAGGGTTTCGATGTCGAAATCGGGATGCCGGCGAGCGCTTCTATAGTCGCGCTTGAAGCGCGGCAGAATGACTAGCTCTCGAGCCAACGAATGGCCTCGCGACCGCTACCAAAACGGCGCCCCCTGTCGGCAGCTTCTTGCTTGAGTGAGTCCTTGAGGGCGGCACGAAGCTCGGCGACGGACCGCTTTGCGTTCGCGCGAGCTGCCCAGGCCTTGAGCGCTGCTGCCGCACTGCGCTTGCCCGTACGCGCCTTGAGCGCCTCGATCTCTTGATCACTCAGTTGAACTGTCACGTTGTTCATCGGCACCTCCGAAACCTCGGAAGCATTATAAAGTGTCACCCCTCGGCGAGACGAACTGCAATTCGCGGCCCGCAAGTGGCATCGAACCCTCCCGCCGCGCGCCCGACAAGTGCTGCCGTGATTTTCGGCCCCGATCCATTCCGTATCAGCGTTGGTTACCTAGTTCGTGCGCAGCGGCGGGGCGCTGCGGGGTGGCTTGCGGTAATGGGTGGCTCGCTCGAAGCCGTATGCGATCTGGATCAAGCGTCCCTCGCTCCATGGGCGGCCCAGAATATCCATTCCAACGGGAACGCCCAGCGGGGCGCCGGGAGAAGGTTGGGAGAATCCAGCCGGCACAGTAATGGCGGGGAAACCCGTGACGGCAGCAAGAATGCCATTACGATCGGCTTGCGTAAGCTCCGTGACCGGCACCACAAGCCGCTTTTGCAGGGGATACACCAGAGCATCAAGCCGATACTCGGCCATCAACGCGATGAGTGTTTGGCGCGTTCGTTGGTTGCGCAACAGCCGCTCCTTATAGTCGGGCTCTTCCATACCATTCTGGTAGGCCTCTGCGCTTACTAGA